>NZ_JABKCA010000056.1 GCF_013166655.1 Lentimicrobium sp. L6 | reverse complement strand
TTTGGAGAAAGACGATCAATTAGCTCTGTTTTTATAATCGAACTCGGGTTAATAGATGATTTGTCTATTACTGGTTTTTAATTGACCATTAAATTGATATCGGAAACCTTCAATTGTTTCTTTACATTTTTTTTCACTTCTATAATAATAAATCTCAGAAATAGTATCCATATAATCAGTCTCTTCAATAAATAGAATATAGTTTGGGGCATCTTCATCGAATTCAATAACTATAGAAAAGTTGTTTAACTCATTTAACTCACCCAAAAGAATAGTATCGTTAATATTACTTAAGCTATTTCTCTCAGTCAGATATGCTTGTAATGATTGAGGAGAATCTATATTTTCATATGTAACCAAAACTGCTGCAACAGGATATGGTCCTTTTAATTCACAACATGCACTCAAAATCAATGCTAACCATATGAAAATATATTTATTCTTTTTCATCTAAACCTGTATTTATTTTGTCAACTTCACCAAACCAGAAGCAGGTACATCAATAGCCACAGCACCTTTCTTCAGCTGAATACTTTTTTCATATACTAGTTCTCCCATACAATCCAAAACTTGCAACTGATAAGTTCCCAAGTCCTGATTATTCAAAATCACTATTTGAGTTTTATTTCTAGCATTGATAATATCGAAAGCTTGTAAGTTCTCAAATCCATCGCTCACAATTATATCGTTTCCATATAATCCTATAACTGCCTTTTCTGTATTTTGAGCAATAAGGACGGGATATAATTCATCGGGTTTGTGAGGCGTAAAATCACCTTTCATTAATACTTCTTGGTTCTCATTCCAATAATCCACCCAAAAGGCTATCATATCTTTATGTTCTTGAGGAATCTCATTGAGTCGTACCGAGATTTGAGGAACAGAAAACATAATATTTAAAATCTGGAGAGCCGCATGTTCCACCTCATCATCTGGGTGCCACATAAGCATATCAGCATGAATAGCCGACGAGCCACCTAGTAAACGAGTATCGGTAGTTCGAACACGATTGATGGTAGCCATATTGGGACAATCTGCGGCGCGAAGCATATTTCCATATTTACGCATCAAAGGACCAATATAGGGCTGACGGAATTCTATCAATATCTCTGGGTTTTTCTCTTTCAAACGAGCCATAATATCAGTCATCAACCGGTCTACTGCATGATAAACCGATGCATAATCTCTACCATCCTCTGCAGTTAGTTCAGTGTCTTTTCCGGGCTTAAAGAAAGCCATAAAATCCAGCTTAAATCCATCTAATCCCCAATCGGCCATGGCGTCTTCATATATTCCAATGATAAACTCTCTAACCTTGGGATAACGTGGATCCAAAACCCAAGCACCTTGGCTGTCCCAGTAATACAAGTATTTGCCTTTAAAGCGAGGATAGTTCTCGGCATTCTTACCAATAAAAGGAACAGAATACCAAAGCAGAAACTTCATATCTAAATCGTGAACTTGGTCTACAAAACCTTTCATATTGGGGATTCTATCTGGTTTCCAATCACCAGTAAAAGCATAACCTCTTTTATCGTCCATGGTTTGCCAACCATCGTCTACAATAATGGCTTCCATGCCCATCTTTTTACTCTCTCTACACTCTTCTAGCAACTCGTCCACATCTAAGCTTTGATGATAGCTATACCAAGTGGAATACATAGGGCGTAAAGCTTCTTGAGGAGTCTCTGCAGGTTTATAATTCTCTTGTTTGGCCCACCAGTCTGTCACTCCAGTAAGTGTTTGAGCAAAGTTTTGCTTTCTTCGGTCCACGAGTATTTCAGTCTCATAGTTTTTGATAGCAGGATACTCTTCATCGAAAAGTACCAGGTAATAATGAAAATTAGCATCTTCTTCTTTAAGGTAAGAACCTAATTCTAATTTATTTAAAGCATCGCCAACAGCAACAGTCATACGGTTTTCGTCGTTCATATTCATATAGCTCAAAACAGGGGCATAACGAGTGGCGCTGGTTTTTACATTATTGGAATAATAGGTCACCTTATCCACTCCTAAGTTGGGATTCCAGAATTTGGCAATATCGATAGATGGGATTTGCCATTTTAAGGTGATTTTTGGTGGAGTCATTGCTTTTTTACCTGTCAAACTCACCTTCACTATATCTAATCCTTTCTCAAGGTTCTCACTTGTTATCTTTAATTCAAAATCTTTTAATTCACCATCCACAGAAATACTATCGGCCATAAAGGGAATCATTTGTGAATTCATGGGAGTAATAGATTGAGGAGCATCTCCGCAATTGGTGCAACCTAAAAAAGTCAATAATATAACAGAATAAATAAGGTGTTTCATGTGTTTGATTTTTTGTATTTACAAATGTAGGAAATCTTCTCCATCATTTCTTTTTTTGCAAATATCCGCTGTATCTTGGCTAAGATTGTATGATTGAATAAAACTCCGATTTAAGTAAATCAATTAAACCAATACTGTCCAACACATGTTTCTATTTAAAAAAAGATTCTTGATTTCATTAGGTTCAGAAAGACAAGCTATTAGATTACGATAGAAAAGAAGAAGGAGTTTGCATTTTTAATACCAAAAGCAAACCCCTTCTTCCTCTTTCGTCGCCAAAACACCAGTTACTACAATGCTTAGCGAGAAATCTATAATAATTATTAGGACGCTACTTCAATTAAAAGCATTTCTCTATATTAATGGTAAAGTAAAAACAAACTTACTACCTCTATTTATTTCACTTTCTACCCAAATTTCACCTTTATGCTTATCCACAAATTCTTTACATAAAATAAGTCCCAAACCAGTTCCAGATTCATTATCAGTACCATTTGTTGAAATCACTTCTCCAATTTCGAAAAGTTTAGACTGTGTTTCAAAAGGAATACCAACGCCATTGTCTTTTACTGAGAAAGCCAGACACTGCTTGTTATTTTCATTGCTGTGTTCTTCCAGATCAACCTCAATAATTCCTTTTCTTGGTGTAAATTTAATAGCATTATTAATCAGGTTTCTAATTATGGTGGAAATCATGTTTTTATCAGTAGTTACAAATACTAAATCTGGAACACGGTTGATAATGGTAATAGACTTTTGCTCAGCAGAAAAACTTAATACCTCAATAATTTCTTTCGTTATCAATGAAATATTCTCTCTTTTGGGGTTGAACTCTATCGAACCACTTTGGGCATAGGACCATGATAAGAGATCTTCTAATAGATTATAAGTGTTTCCTAATCCAGTGTTTATTTTAGAGATGAATTTCTTTTGCTCAGCTGTTTCTAAGTTATCAAAATCATCGTTAAGCATGGAAGAAAAGCCCAAGATAGCACTAAAAGGGCCTCTTAAATCGTGGGACATGATAGAGAAAAACCGATCTTTTTTAGTATTTATTTCCTTTAGTGCTATGTTCATACTTAAAAGGCGTTCCGTTTTTTCATCTACCAAGTGCTGTAGTTCTGTAGCTCTGCGCCTTTTATAGGTCAATCGAACTGCCAATATGATAGTTAGGACCAACAAAACCAAAGCAAAAACCAATATGCTTTGTAAAAGGTTTTCGTTCTTTTCAGGTCGGTTGATGATCAAACTATTCTCAGGTAAGCGTTCAGCTCCAACACCAAACCTTTCCATTTCAGTATAATCAAATACATAATTATTAATCACCATATTTATTTGAGAGATATGATCTAAAACTCCCTTATCTAAAATGGTTTCGGCCATATGAGCTGCATGTTTTCCTTGATCGAAGCCTCGGGTAATCTTTCCTCCAAAAAGCCCTTTGTTCTCATAAAAATCCCATGATCCAAAAATGGGAACTTCACTCACTTCATGAATAGCTGAAATGCCTTTGGCATAAGAAATAAAGTTCCCGTCTATATCTCTATTAATCACCAAAAGATAGATGGCATAAGTATCGTCCAAAGTCTTTACTTTATCTTTAAGATCACCGATTGTAAATTTTGAATAAATTTCAAAATTTACATCCTCAAAATCAGGCAACACTTTTTCCAATTCTTTTCTAATGGCTGCTCCTGTTGTAGTATTGTCGTTAATAATGAGGATATTTTTACGACGAGGAAACACTTTCCTTATCGAAGCAATAGTTTGTTTAAAATTCACTTTTTCATCGTAACCATAAAAGTGCGGTACCTTTTTCAAAACTTCAATATCGAGGTTATTGACTCCACAATACACCACTGGGACTCCTGGGTAGAATTTTTCGCTATATTGTCGCATAAAGTCAAAAGCAGCATTATCACAAGCAATAATCACTTTATAAGGATTTTGCAGTGCCTTAGCTTTATACATTTCTTTTAAGGCATCAAAATAATCTGGAGAATAGTTTCTTTTGGTATCTAGGTATTCAAAAATGAGATTCACATCACTTCTGTCTTCAAATACAGAAAGAATCCCTTCAGAAATATTGTCGGTCCATTCTAAGCCTTGGTGATAGCTGTGAACAATAAGTATATTTTTCTCTTCATCTTTTTTGCCATTTTGGGCTAGCACCATTAAAATTGAAAAACAAAATACCAAGAAGAATGAAAAAGTGATTATACTCTTAATGTTTTTTTTCATAAGGAAATCATTTATGTAACATGCACTGCATATGCAATATACATATTAATTTCAAGAAAAACAAATGATTAATTTGCTTCATATTAAACTATTCACAGAAATGTGATATGTGAAATTTATAGAACTTAACCCATCATTTTAATTTCGTCATTAAGTGACCAAAAGCAAAATGAATTGACATTACTTAGCTTAAAACCATTGAAGTATCAATCTACCTCACCAAAACTTTCTCATTTATCACCAAATCGCCACTGCGCAATTGTACAATATAATGGCCAGCAGGAATTTGAATGGGTTTTTCGATATAGAAGAAGTTTTGCTCGCTAAACTCAAGAACCACTCGACCTGCCAAATCATAAAAGATGATGTCGGCTTGCTTTACTTGTTTTCTGCTCTTTACTACTAAATACTCTGGATAGTAATACATTTGAATGTCAGCCTCCTCTAAGGGCTCCAAAACCCAAGACTTAAAGTATAATTTAAAGGGATAATATCCATCGGAAGTGAAATAGTCAAATTGGTAATCATCTTCTAATAAATCGGTTCTGGTATGCCAGATTAAATCTTCTAAAACCAAAAAATCGAAGCCATGATTTTCTGATAGTTTTATGTTCATATTTCCATCTGTTCCCATTTGAACAAACAGGTTCATCATGGTGGTATCGGGATGCTGGTTAATCATCAATAGCTCATCATCTGATTTTGTGAAAATATGAGGATAACTTTCGTTTTTGATGAACTTAAAAGCATCCAATTGTGGGTCGTAATCAGGGCTGGCCAAATCATTAAAAGCAATGAGGGTTTCGCTTGTCTTCTTTGCTCCACATACTTGTAAACTCAATACCTTTCTATTGGGGATTTCTTCTTCGAAATCCTGTTCATGCATCAAAGCAGATTGGTCAATTTGAATAGACTCCTCTCCATTTCCATAAACCCAAAATACTTCCAAAGGACGAATAAATGGAGGATGGTTTCCAATGCCATCAACAGTCGCTGAAATGGTGTTTTCCTCTTCATTAAAGAAATAGCAAGCCTGATGAGTTAAGGTAGTAGTTTGAGTTTTATTCCAGTTGAAGGAACTGGGATAAGGGTTGGATAATGGATATAATTCCGGTTCAGAAAGTATGGGGATTCGTAAGTTCTGTTTACCATGATTAAAACTTCCTTTAAACTCCAGCAAAGTATCCTGGCAAGTATATTGTAGCGCTTGACATGTTTCGCTAAAATGAGGATAAAACTGGATTCCACTAAATGCAAAATTGGTTTCATTAAAAGCTGCCTCAGAGTAAGATGGCTGGACATATTTTTCTACTGCCCTCATCGGACTGGCCAGGATTTTACTATTTATTGAATCAGCTGTAAAGATATACTTTTGTACTCCTTTTTGTATGAATTCTCCTTCTACTATTAGTGAGCTTCTTTGGTGATTGTTGGCTGTCATATTTATTGTTCCATGGTTTTTAAGAACATCAGAAACCATCATTTCAGCTTTTTTCTCTAATAGGATTTTAGCATCATTATAAATATATAAGTTTCGAATTTTGATTGTTGAATCAATAACTGGGTAAAACATTGCATTATTCATAATATTCACTGAGCTGCCTTCAGTTGGTAAACTTGCATTAGACCAGTTTCCTGATTCATACCAATCCTCGCTTAAGCCACCAATCCATCGGTGAATAGGTTTTTTCTTGGTTTTTATTAATCTCAAATAGGACTCATATACATTTTCATATGCTGATGTTTTGTTCTCGAAGGCATCAAGCATTATTGAGGAATCACTATTATTGGCTAAAGATTGTAAATAGCCAGAAGTATTATTATCTATATCTAGACTTGCAATAAAAATACCATCATTAGTATAGTTTTCAATAAACTGAAAGAAGGATAAATCTTCATTTTCTTCAATATTGATAAGCTTAAATTCATGACTTGGAAGATGGTATCTAAAAAGCTTGTAAGCATAGGGTGATGATATGTAAACAACAAAAAACAAATACGCTCCTTCAGAGAAAACCTTTTCAATTCGATAATAATTTACTTGTTCAATAAGCGCGTTTAATTGATTCACAGAACTTATTTCGTTTGTGTTTAAATCAAGGCATAAGAATTGCTCAATTGACTCAGAATAAATGAACAATCTGTTTTCCTTGTCTATGCATGCCAAGTCAAAACTTGTATCAGAATCGGGCTTGTAAAGTTTTTCAAATTGCTCTGAATGATAATTAAACCTATATATTGTAGTGTCTTCAGAAGTCCCAATAAAACTATTGTCTTTTTCTTTGATCCATTCAGCAGAAAAAGGTGTTTCAATATTGGTGATTTCATTTTCGGACCAATGATATTTGAGGATGACACTGTCCTGATTGCAGGTAATACAATATTCCTCATCACTCATTTTATAGATTTGAGGGTTTTCACAATAACTAGATAATTCCAACTCATCGGATCTTATGAGTTCTTTTGTTTGTGGATTATATTCAGTGAAACTGAAAAAGTACTTATAATACCATGAAAGCATTCTGATCTTTCTATTATTTAGTAGCATTAAATTGCCGTTTTCAGCTTCGCAAAAACTTGCAGGCAAGATTAGTGAATCTGTAAAATTGAAGGAATTCTGGAGGTATGCAATAGTGTCAATTTTCAATTGGTCAGTATTATAGGATACAATTTGATAATCTAAATCTTGGTTATTATCTAGAAAAGAAATAATCCCATTATTAAATAAAACTAGCGAACCAAACTCATCATATATGGAAGTATTGAAATATCTTTCACTAATAAAAAACAAGGAATCAAGCTGACTGGTTTCAAAATTATATTGATAAAATGCTGTTTTTATTAACCAATCTTCAGAAATATCTAATAGGAGATAAAGATCATTATTTTCATCTGTTATCATTCGGTTATGGTTAAAGTTCAGAGGTATTTCTGACAAGATTTTAAACTCTTCTGTGTCAATAACACACTCACATAGAAGGGTTTGATTACCTGAAGTGTTTCGCGTTTTTACATATATTTTCCCTTGAGAAGAGATAATATAGGGCAGAGTGTTTTGATATGCTCTTAATTCATCAAAAACATGAACATTTGAAAACTCCAGGTTTAGAGGATTTAAAGAATAAAGCCCAATTTCACCATTCATAGAAAATAAGGCATATAGTAAGCCATTATGTGGGTAGAAATTTCCTAAAGGGATAAGAGATTCATTTTCGGGATAAAAAGAAGTACGATATATCAACTCAATGGAATCGGTTGCTGTATTTATTGAATGTAAAAAAGTATGCTTCCAATGATAGGAATTATCTTCTGTATAATTAGCCACAAT
Source organism: Lentimicrobium sp. L6 (assembly GCF_013166655.1). Lineage (NCBI taxonomy): Bacteria > Pseudomonadati > Bacteroidota > Bacteroidia > Bacteroidales > Lentimicrobiaceae > Lentimicrobium > Lentimicrobium sp. L6. Next base: position 31,113 of record NZ_JABKCA010000056.1, on the reverse strand, counting down.
ATAATGGTCCTCCGAAACCTCACATAATCCATATGAAGTTCCAACTTCTGTCTCAAAAAACATGGTTGAATCAGGCAAAATAAATTGACCATAGAATTGCCCTACCAGCTCCATGCTTAAATCTCTTGGATTTACCTTTATCAATCCATTCTTTGATAGAATATACAAGTTGCCATTTGATGCTTTCACAAAGCTACCATATACTTCTTCTTCTAATATTTTTGATTCAATAGTTCTGTTTACTAAATCGTATTTATACAATATTTGATTACAAGCACCGAACATGCATTTTGTTGTGGAATCATATAATATTCCAGATTTTCTAGAATCTGCTTTGGGGTTGGCAAAATACTGATGCTCAATAATTTTATTAGTCGCGCTATCAATACTATATAAAAATCCTCCATTATGCTTTCCTGCCTGTTGTTTAATTCCCCAAATTTCGGATTGGGGAAAACAATAAATAGTCATCAATAAGAAAAAAAGTAGAAATATGCGTTTCATAGGGTCGTTTTCAATATGCGGTTGTAACGGTTAACAATTAAAAACAAAACGACAAATGGAAAGCAATATTGTCTGCTATGAAATTTGATTTTGAGAACCCTATAGGTGTTGGTGTTTTGTAAACTTTAAGTACTTTAATGTACTTTAAGTACTCTTAACTTACTTCCTCAAAGCAGCTTTACTCAAAATATGAGCAGGAATCTCCGCATCTATCTGCACTTCTAAAATAATGAAATCCGTACCTTTTCCATCTTTAAGCATATCTTTATAATTGATTTTATGAGGATACCAACGGCCATCTACTGGTCTCACATCGCTCATCTCTGTCTTCTTAAGCAACTGTCCACTTTTAGCAAATAATTCCTCTTTCAAGGGTACAAAGTGTTCTTTTTCTATCCATATCTTACGACTTTGGTAAGAAGCATCATCCACCTTGGCATGGAGTTCTAAAACCCAACAGGATTTTCCATTAATGTCCTCCTCTCCTATTACTTCAGCTTCATAAATATCCAATAGTTTTCGGTCTTCCATCATGTCTTCATAACTCATATCCGAACCCATCACCGATTGGCGTAACATGTGACCCGAGAGCTGAATGGTTCTATCGGTAGAGGGCGTATAAATCCACAAGCGATCTTCCAGCTTGAGCATCTTGGTTCCTTTTTCTCTTTCAGGAGCTAAGTACTCGGTATAGGATTCCTCATGACCTTTGGTATAACTGATGGACTCCAAAGTTCTACTGTTTCTTCTGCCATAAACCACCATTTGCGATTTGGTAATTTTGGTGTCAGACGACATATTGAAATCTACTTTGTCAATAATGGTTTTTGCATCTGGAGTTTCTTGGGCAAAAGCCCCTATTCCGATGAGTATTAGGGTGATTGTTATTATATTTTTCATGTTGTTTTCTTTTTATTCACTTTATTACATTGTGTCTTCTTTGTTCAAAATAATTATTAAAAAGCTATACCACAAAGGGCCTCAAAGTTCGCACAAAGGTGACACAAAGCTTGTTTTTTTACACCTCCAACTCCTTAAACAAAGTAGCCGTCTCCCGCTTATAAATCCCAATTCCTGAAAGCATATTCCCCAATACCATGGCTACTAAACCAGGTATAAAACCAATATATAATAGCTCTGGAGTGAACTTTGAACGAAGCACATTAGGCATCAACATGGTAGAGTTTTGCATCATGCCTGTGATATCTATTCCCACCACTTGCATATACCAAGTTCCGAGCAAACCAAGTGTAGTTCCAACAATAGAACCAATAATTCCTATGAGGATGGCTTCGTAAATTAAACTGCGGTAAATATGACCTTTTTCTTCGCCTAAAGCCAATCGGATGCCAAATTCCTGATACCTACGAAGTCCACCAAGTAATCCAGTATTCCAAAGCACTATAGACATCACCAGCACAAAAATAGTGACAAACATAGAAGCAAAACCATCCACATATTCCAAATAGCTATCCAAGTTATTTTGGTCGCGTAAACGGAGCATCAGTGGAGCAAACTCATCATTAATTCCAGCATATTTCTCGTTGAACTCTTGGGCTATTTCCGTTGCTTTTTCATCCACATAAAGTCCTTCACCTAAAAAACCTATTATTTCTCCAGCGGCATCCTCCATATCGAGCATATATCTGGCATCACTAATATCAATAATGAGGATTCCTCTGTCTAAAGCAGCAGAACCAAAACGAATGGTTCCACTCACTATAAAGTCGGCGAAAGTCATGCTGCCATTCATGGTGGTGCCCATAAATGTGATTCTATCTCCTATGGAAATATCCAGCTTTGTAGCAAAATCTTCGCCTATTAAGGCCTCCCCTTTTTTGCTAGGAATCTCACCTCTAACTATAGATTGCTCCATATTCAAACGTTGAACTTCTCCTGTGTTTTTAGAGAATAACTCCAAGGCCATTCCTGCTGAGGGACCTTGGCCTTTAGTTTCTCCATTGGCATCAGGAACATCCAATAATCCACCAAAACGAATGCGATCAACCCATTCCACATCCGGAAAGTCTTTTTCTAATTGAGATTGGATTTCACTTACACCAAGTAAAGCCAAATCGTTGGGCATTTGGGATTCATTTTCGGCATAAGCACGGCTCATCACTTTCACATGGCCAGTTTGAAAGCGAGCATTTTGTTCTATCATATCGCCCATAGCGCCGCGCATATATCCACTTAAGAATATGGTGAGCATCACACCAATACTGATAATGATAATGGGGAGTAGACTTCTGTTCTTATCTCCTAATATTCCTTTTAACAAAAACTTGATCATGATAATTTTCCTTTCAAAGCATCAACAGGGTTCATTTTTGCAATTTTTCTGGCTGGTAAAAAGCTGACAATAGTTGCTGATATCACCACTAGAATAATAGAACCAATTATAAGTCCTATGCCAAATACTGGATAAATGACATCGGCAATGGAAATTCCTATATCATCGGCATTGGCTGCCATGGTAATGCCATTGGTAGCCATATAATAGAAAAATGGAATACCATAAGCACTGCCTACCAAAGTAGCTAAAAAGCTATACATACTTCCTTCTACGGTGAATAAGCCTACCACTTGCCAGCGAGTCATTCCAAGAGCAATATAGGTGCCAATTTCTTTCTGACGGCGGAAAATTGAAAGTACCTGAGTATCGAAAATCGCTAATAGGGCAATGGCCAAAAGCAATCCATACATGATGGAACCACTGGTTTTTTTCATGGCAATGATGTCGCTGATTTCTTTGAGCAGGTCTTCTTGGCTACTGTATTTCCAGCCTTTCATTTCTACATGAACATAATCTTCTGAAGCAATAAACATAGTAGCATGATTGCTCATTCCGGTAATTTCCCATAATTTATCTATCGAAACCCAAATCTGACCATTATCCACATTGGGAACATTACAATCAAAAATATCCACTATAGTAATATTAGCAGCATCGAAGGTTCCATTTTTATCTCTCCAGCGTAATAATACCTCATCGCCCTCCTCCAAATTAGCGGATTCTGCCATCCTTTTCCCGATGACTGCAGGAATGAAAGCATCACTTTTTTCCAAAGCAGCTGTTGGAAGTTTGAGTATTTCTTGCTGGGCTTCTATTCCTTTTAATGAAACCGAAAGCATTCTCCCATCAGGATAAATAGAAGCTTGACGAATCAGAATAGGGCTTAGGTTTCTCGCTTTTTCTGCTTCAAACTCAGCATGTCCATCTTGAAGTGTAAATGGATCGAAAGGGTCATAGCTTTCTTCGAGAAGTTGGCCATGGCCATATTCCCAAGCTATGCTATCTAGTTTGGCTTGCTGATCCCAACCGTCAATCAATCCATTATAAAATATCATGATCACGAAGGCAAAAGAAAGAACACCTACATTGAGCCAAGTCCTCAGACCCGAACCAATAAGGTTTTTATAGGCTAATTGAAAGGCTAATTTCATGATATGATATTTTTAGTTTCTATGAGCTCATCTTTCACCACTTTGCCATCCTCTAAATGCACCATTCTGTTGAGATAGGCCATTACTTTTTCATCGTGGGTAGAAAACAAGAAGGTAGTATTGAGCTCCTCATTTAGCTTTTTCATGGTTTGGATAATGGCATGAGCATTTTTTGCATCCAAGTTGGCAGTAGGTTCATCGGCCAAAACTATTTCGGGCCTCTTGACCATAGCACGTGCAATAGCAACCCTCTGGCCTTCTCCACCCGATAATTTAGCAGGTTTTTTCTTGGCCATATTTTCTAAACCCACCCATTCTAGAGCTTCCATCACCGCTTTTTTTCTCTCGCTAGCCGATTTATTCTGAAGAATTAACGCAAACTCAACATTTTCGAAAACAGTATAAACTGGCAATAGATTATACACTTGAAAGATAAAACCCAAGTGCTTATTCCTCAAACCAGCCGACTCTTTATGCGATAATTCTTTAATGTTTTTACCCATCACAATGGCTTTGCCCTCCGTTGGTGAATCTAAAGATCCTATGATATTGAGTAAAGTGGTTTTTCCTGAACCACTGGGTCCCACAATTCCGGCAAACTCTCCTTTTTCAAACTGTAGGTCAACTTGATTTAATGCTGTAAATTCACCTTCCCCAACAGGGAAACGCTTGGTCACTTTTTCGATTGAAATGATGTGATTGCTCATATTGCTCTTTATTTAGTGATTCTTCTACTTTATTTATAAATATCCAACTCAATGAATTGCTATTCTGTTAAGGATTTTTAAAAGAGATGAAGTTCAAGGCGCAATAAAATTCAATCCCGAAGTTTACCTTCGTAAATGAGGATTTTGAATTTTTGAAGCAACGCAGAAACTCGCTTTTTTTAAATCCAAATTAGTGATTATATACTACCATCAGTCTGATACCAGGCCCAGTGAAAGTATTTTCAAAATTATTTTCTATTGTTATTTGTTGTACATCCGGATTATAATAAGCCATAATATAGCCCGTAAAATTTTTAAATTGATGCTCATAATTCAAAAAGAAAGAATAGGCTTTCATATCCCAGCTATAAGAATTAATGATGCTGATATTATCGTACATAGTCAATGGATAACTGAGGATGGCTGCCGTAGAATTAGTAACATAAGAAAATTCAAATGCTTCTTCATCTAATGCTCCTACCAGATGCTCCACCACCACATTGAGGCCATTACCTAAATCAAAGGTATAGTCGGTGCCAAGTGTGGTATAAGTTTGATGAGTCAACAAGCCTACATCCTTGGTCTTTTGTATATATGCAGCTTCAAACCAAAGACCCACTACTACATCCCATTTTCCATCCAATCCTAAGCGATTTTCAGGAATCTCTTCATCAGTGATTACAGAAGCTTGACTAGTGAATTCTGCTACTCTGTGATGATAACTCAATGCTATTTCACCTCGAGGAATTGGATACTGAAACCTTCCTCCAAACTCGGGAATCTTTTCTTGACTAGGCATGAGTTCAAATCCTCTTGGGTTCTCATTACCATACAATCCCCAAATCCAGATATTGGCATTATTGAGGAAATAATATCGGGCCAAAACCCCATAAACTCCATTGGTAAATTTGAGCGGATCTCGAGGATCTATTTCATCGAACCACTGCAAAGGACGAAGCAACATGGCCGTTCCGAAATCTATTTTTTGCAATCCTACTCTGAGCTCAAATTGCTCAGTGGTATATCGCCCCCAAGCCCGATAAGCTTTAATATTTCCATCGCTCCATGAGGAGTCAAAAGGATGAGTAATATAGGCTCCATAAATATTTGCTGCTGCTTGAAAGTCGAAAGCTTTGCTGTTTTTCAAAGGTAGCTTGAGATTAAGCTCAGGTAAATATCTACCGCCTAAAAGCACATCCAAATCCGAATCGGGATTATAGTTTCCATAAAGAGACAACTGCCCGTCGAACTCCAACTTGGCTTGTCCACTGCTCAGCTGAGCCATGCTTATCATGGCCAATACTAAAATAATATGGAACTTCTTTTTCATGATTTGGCCTCCTCCGAATTCATCAAACCATAAAAGAAAAACCTAGTGACTTCCATAATGGCTTCTTGGGGTGTTTTATATATAGCTAAAAATGAATCATCATTGAGTAATTGAGTGATTTGGTCTCTCATTTTCATGATGAATTCTATCTTAATGTCTTTTCTGATCCATCCTTTTTTTTGAGCATTGGCCAAGTCTTGTTTAAATTCTAGAAGCATGGTTTCAGAATATTCCTCAATCATTTTTTGTGTCGTGATATCCCCATTCACATAAATATCTTTGATAAATTCTTCACTTACATCTTGGGTGTTTTGAAATTTCAAGGAAATAATTTCTTCTATTTTTTGTACAAAGGGAATATCTTGTGCCATCACCTGTCTATAGTCTAATAATCCTTTATCAAAAATCTTCAGCATGATTTCCAAAGCCAATTCGTTCTTATTTTTAAAATGGCGATAGAAGGTCATCTTACTCACTTTGGCTTCTTTGCATATTTCTTCAACACTCACTCTTTTTACACCGTATTTCCAGAAAAGAGGTTTGGCGGTTTCCAAAAGGGTTTTATAACTTTTATTATGTTTTTCGTTTCTCATGTTGTTACGAATATTTTACAATATTACGAATTAAGTATTATAATTATCAAGTCGTAACATTAATATTTTTGATATTGAAGGTCTGATATGTAATTAATGAAAGGTGTGAGCCTGAAATTAAAATCACTTTCAATCCTTACACATCAATATTTACCATTGATATATAAGCTTTTATATAACCTAACGCTTACTCTTAAAAAAAGATTTAGATAAAAACATAAAGAATGACTTCCTCTATGTTAATGTTTTTTTATAAAAGGTTTTTACTATGAACCTGACTATTCTACCATTAATTTCTGTGTTTTAGAGCCATTAGTTGATTCCATTTTTACAAAATAAATACCCTTGGCTAAAGAATTTAGAGGAAGCTCCAGATTCAAACTCTCTCCTATTACCTCACCTTGGTATAGAGTTAATAAACTTTGTCCCATATTATTCAATAAAGTGACTTGAGTAAAATCAGATGAAGGAGTTCGACAAGTAATATGAGCTATAGTAGTTGCAGGATTAGGATAAACCTGTATATGTTTGGCATCTGACTTTCTGTTTTCACTTACCGAGGTATTTAAAATAGGATGGCAGAAAGAAGTCAAGCTAGCAATACATAATTTAGACATTTCATGGAAATAATCCATGTTTAATACAGCAATTCTATCTTGTGCTGTATGATAATAGGGATTAAAATCTCCACCATAATATTCTTCTGATACCACCACAGCAGCATAGTCATTATTCCAAAAGCTAGAATGATCGGTGCCACCTGCACCCGGAATGATCACACTTGGTTCTATTGCCAAGCTATAGATCTCGTCAATCTCAACTATATAATCTGATAATTCATTGGAATTGGCTGTATAGCTAGAATGTATCTCCGCAACCATATCTTCATCACCATCCCAAGCAATCATATCCATATTTATAACTGAATGTATTACATCACCATTACTGGCCGCTATAGCGGCATAATCCGCACTACCAATCAATCCAATTTCTTCTTCGTCCCAAAGAGCATAGATAATGGAGTATTCAAACTCCATACTGCTTAAAATACGAGCCGCTTCAATCACTGCAGCCGAACCACTGGCATTATCATCGGCACAATAATAATCTACCGCATCGTAATGGGCACATATCATATAATATTCGTCAGGGTATACACTGCCTTCTTGCACTGCATATACATTTACGCCATTCATGCTGTATAAATCCCAAGTGGGTTCTAATCCAATATTTTCTAGTGTTTCATAAATATATTGAGCAGCTAAATTATTCCCCCAATTACTCACTCTATGCTCAATGGTAGTAGTTTCATCATTAATCACCACTTCATCTTCACCACTGAGGTTTCTCATTTGATAAATTAGTGAATCTAAATTTACAGTATTGATGACATTTTCAACCTGAGCATTATAGGTTTGAGCAAATGAAAACAGTCCAAATATTAGGAAAATCGATAGTAAATAAATACGTTTCATCATGATTGTGTTTTATAAAAAATATGCGTGAGCTAAGATAGTAAGAAATGCCAAAAACGAGTCATACAAGGTAAAAGCGTTTTTTTGAAGTTAAAATTCATAGATTCAATTCTCATTTCCATAGATAAACTATAGCTATCCATTGAAAATATTTTCAATTCGCCACATCCCATATTATTATTGCACCATAGATAATCAATAAGTGAAAGGAAAGATGATGAAGGATTTAACAAGGTTAACAGTACAGAGAATGTTATATAGTTTAGGTTTACTTTTAGTAATCATGGTATTATTAAGTTGTACAAAAAATGATGAAGAAATCATAGTGGATGACACCACAGGTGGAGAGGTAATTTTACCAGAAGTTTCCGGATATCCAATAGTAGAAACCATGCAAGTAACATTCTATGATAACCAAAACGATATTTCTAAACCAGCACAAGGTGCATCATTTTATGGTCAAGATGCAAGCTATACAGGAAACCAAACCTCTTATGTTGATAATGGTGATGGCACTGTTACAGATATGGTAACTGGCCTAATGTGGCAGCAGAGCCCAGATACCGATGGTGATGGTGATATAGATGCCGATGATAAACTAACTTATGCCGAAGCTTTGGCTGGGGCATCTTCTTTTGATTTGGGAGGATATGATGATTGGAGATTACCTAGTATTAAAGAACAATATTCCTTAATCGTTTTTACTGGAGTAGATCCAAGTGGTTATGAAGGTGATGATACCGATGGATTAATTCCTTTCATCGATACAGATTACTTCGACTTTGCTTATGGAGATACGGATGCTGGTGAAAGAATCATCGATTCTCAATACGCTTCCTCCAATTTGTATGTAGATGGAGAATTACTATTTGGAGTAAACTTTGCCGATGGTAGAATTAAAGGTTATGGATTATCTATGCCTTTTGGCCCTGGTGATAAAACCTTTTTTGTAACCTACGTAAGAGGAAACACAGAATATGGAATCAATCAATTTGTTGATAATGAAGATGGAACCATAAGCGATGAGGCAACAGAATTAATGTGGATGCAAGATGATAATGGAGCAGGTAAGAACTGGGAAGAAGCATTAACATACGCTGAGAATTTTGAATTTGCTGGACATAGTGATTGGAGATTACCCGATGTAAAAGAATTACAAAGTATTTTAGATTATAGTCGCTCTCCTGGTACTACACAATCAGCTGCTATCGACCCATTATTCAATGCTAGCGAAATAACCAACGAAGCAGGGCAAAGCGATTACGCGTGCTATTGGTCAGGAACAACACATTCCAACTGGTCAGATGTTGGTGGTTCAGCAGGAGCTTATGTAAGCTTTGGAAGGGCCATGGGATATATGGATGGAAGCTGGACAGATGTGCATGGTGCAGGAGCTCAACGTAGCGACCCAAAAACAGGAAATCCTGATGATTATCCAACTGGAAATGGACCACAAGGAGATGCGATTAGAATATATAATTACGTTAGATTAGTGAGGAGTATATAGTGATGAGGATGAGGCTCCTTTTTTATATGGAGCCTTTTTTTAATTTTTTAAGTATTCTTAAACCAAAAATTTTACGATGAAACAAATATTACAATTAAGCTTTGCATTGTTCTTTTCGAGTTTTGCATTTGGTCAGTCTTTTTATGATATCAATACTATTAACACCATAGAAATCACTTTTGAAGAGTCTAATTGGGATTATTTACTCGATCAAATGGCTCAAGCAGGCGACGAAGAAAGGTTGATGGGTAGCGTATCCATTAATGGACAAGTTTTTGACAGTGCAGGAATTAGATATAAAGGAAATAGTACCTATAGTTCTAATCAAGTTAAAAACCCGCTCAATATCAAATTAGATTATATTATTAATGATCAATCATTGGAAGGATATGGGACCTTAAAACTGGCTAATGGATTTAAAGATCCAAGTCTTGTTCGAGAAGTACTTAGCTATGAAACTGCCCGAAAATATTTCCCTGCGAGCCAATCAAATTATGCCAATGTATACATCAACGGAACCCATTTAGGCTTGTATACCAATGACCAAAGCGTAGATAAATTCTTTATGCAAAGTAATTTTGGTAGCAGAGATAACACCCGTGCAAAGGGTGAAATTACCTCAAACGGACCTCCATCGGGTGGCGTTTGGGAATATTATGGAGCAGATTCTAGCAACTATTATGGATATTACGATATGAAATCCGATTATGGTTGGGAGGAGCTTATCCAGTTTTTAGATACTCTGAACAATCACGAAGAATACGTCCATCAAGTTTTAGATATTGATCGTCACCTGTGGTTTTTAGCCTTTTCCAATCTATTGGTTAATTTAGATGGCCCTATCAATAATCCACAAAATCATTACCTCTATAAAGATGATAATGGAAGATTCAACCCTATTCCTTGGGATTTAAACGAAAGCTTTGGGGGATTTCGCTCCCACCAAACATTGGGTAATTTGAGTACTAACCAATTACAACAGTTTAGCCCATTTGCCAATATTAATGAAGATGATTTTCCAATTATCAGTAAAATTCTAAGCAATGAAACATACCGTAAAATGTATGTGGCTCACATGAAAACCATCATAGAAGAGAATTTCAGTGATGACCAATATCTTGATCGCGCACTGGAAATACAAAGTATAATTGAAGAAGATGTTCAAGCAGATCAAAATAAATTTTACTCCTATTCTGAATTTACTTCAAATCTATATAATTCTGTTGGAGGAGGTCCTAATAGCGTCATTGGAATATCACAATTAATGGATGCTCGTGTTGATTATATTTTGGGTTTATCAGATTTTCAAGCTGCTCAGCCACAAATAGCAAGTGCCTCTTATAGTCCTGAGGAGGTTTCTGCAAATTCAGAAGTCTGGTTGAGTACAGAAGTAGAACAAGCCGAACAAGTTTTTCTGGCCTATAGACAAAGTCAACTAGGAATATTTGAAAAAGTAGAAATGTTTGATGATGGAAATCATCAGGATGGCGCTGCCGGGGATGGTGTTTATGGGATATCGATTTTGGTAAGTCACAGCGATATTCAATACTATATCTATGCAGCAAATACCGATGCTGTAGCTTTTCTTCCAGTGAGAGCAGAATATGAGTTTTTCGACATCAGCGTAAATAACGATTTGGTTATTAATGAATTAATGGCTGATAATGAAAGTACCGTTGTGGATCAAAATGGAGAATATGACGATTGGATAGAATTATATAATAATAGCAATACCACTATTGAACTAGAAGGTATTTACTTAAGTGATGATGCCACAGAACCTGATATGTGGGCCTTCCCTGATACCAATATTTTAGCAGGAGATTATCTCATTATTTGGGCCGATAAAGATGAAGAGCAATCTGGCTTACATGCCGATTTAAAGCTTTCTTCTTCTGGAGAATCATTATTCCTATATGATACTGATTTAAATGTGATTGACCAAGTTACCTTCACTGAACAAAAGGCAGATACCTCCTATGGAAGATACCCCAATGGAACTGGTGATTTTGCAGAAATGATGGCTACTTTTAGTGAAGAAAATGAACCTTTAATTATGGATGTCTCAAATCTTGAAAGCTTGAATTCTGGTATTCAATTAGATCAAAATATTCCAAACCCTTTCACGCACCAAACACAAATAAATATTGAGATAGAAAAAACTGGCTATGTAAGTTTGGGTGTTTATAATATGTATGGACAACTGATAGAAACCTTAGAAGCAGGTGAAAAACAAGCTGGGAAGTATTCTTACCAATGGAATGCCGACAATAATAAAACAGGAGTTTACCTATATCAACTTCAGTTTGAAGGCCAATCCTTAGTGAAAAAAATGTTGGTGCAATAATAAGTATCTCTAATAAAGGTTTAAATTAGCACTAATGAAGAAGGCAATAAAACAAAACCCAATATTTCGAAGAACAGAAATCATACTCATCACAGTAATGTGGTTGATTATGATTTTTGCGCCCATCTTATTCCGAAACACTACGGATTCTTTAACTTGGGAAGTGGCCTTGAAACCACTTGATACCTTGGGTTTAGTTTTTTTATTATTCTTAATCAACAGATTCTTCCTAGTCCCTAAGTTATTATTCAAAAAGAAGACAATCAAATATTTTGCTTCCGTTATAGCTTTAATTGCTCTTGTTACTATAGGCTTCCAATTCTTTCTACCTAAGGATACTTTAAGGTCTAGACACGAAATGCAGAATAGCAGAAGAATGCCTCCTCCTCCAGATAGACAATTTAGTCCAAACAGAAATCAGAATCTACCTCCTATGCAAAATCTGCCGGGACAACCTTTACCTCCATTTATAAACCTCCTCATTTTTTCTTTTCTAACTATTGGTTTCGATACAGGACTTAGAGCTTCTTTTGAATGGGCAAAATCGGAAAAGGAAAAAGAGGAATTGGAAAAAGAGAATGTGGAAAACCTATTAGAAATGCTCCGTCATCAAGTAAGTCCCCACTTCTTTATGAATACTTTGAACAATATACATACCCTTATAGATATTAGTGGTGAATCAGCAAAAGATGCGGTAATGAAACTATCAAAAATGATGCGCTACCTGCTCTATGAAACTTCCAATGATACTACCACGGTACAAAAGGAAACGGAATTTATTGAAAGCTATGTGGAACTGATGAAATTAAGGGTGTCTGAGAAAGTAGATATTCAAGTGAATATGCCTAGCCATATTCCTAATAAAAATCTGCCGCCTTTACTCTTTACTTCTTTTATCGAAAATGCCTTTAAACATGGCGTGAGTTATCAAAAAGCTAGTTTTATTTATATCGATCTAAAAGTAGATGAAAATAAACTTATTCTTGAAGTAAAAAATAGCCAAGGAGCAGTTTCTAAAGACGAGGAGGGCTCTGGTATTGGACTCGAAAATGTGAAAAAAAGATTAAAACTATTGTATCAAAAGAATTTTATTTTAAATATTTCTGATACTCCAGAGCAATATGCTATTCATTTATCCATACCTTTATCGTGATGTTAAAATGCCTTGCTATAGATGACGAACCTTTGGCCCGCAAAAAAATGGCGGCCTATATCGAGAAAACTCCTTTCTTGGAGTTAGTAGATACTTGCGAAAGTGCTTTAGAAGCGCTCAATATTATCCAGAAACAAGAAATAGACCTTCTGTTGCTTGATATCAATATGCCCGATTTTAGTGGAATGGACTTTGCCAAATCATTAACTAAAGCCCCCGGAATTATCTTCACTACTGCTTATAGCGAATATGCCATTGAAGGATATAAAGTAGACGCTATTGATTATCTATTGAAACCCATAGACTATACTGCCTTCCTAAAAGCAGCAAGTAAAGCCAATCAGTTATTGAGTAAACCGAGTCCATCTTCTGAAGAATTGAGTTTCAAAGAGGAATTCCTGTTTATCAAATCGGAGCATAAAATCATTAAAATAAACCTTTGCGATATCACCTATATGGAAAGTATGCGAGAGTATGTTCGCATTCATCTGGTCAACAGGAATCCACTGATGACATTAATCAGTATGAAAAAACTGGAGGAATCTATTCCCTCAGATACCTTCATGAGAGTGCATCGTTCCTTTATAGTTAATCTTAAAAATATTACTACCATAGAACGAAATAGAATTGTTTATGACGAAAAAACTTACATTCCAGTTAGTGAGCAGTATCGTGAAGCTTTTAAAGCTTATGTAGAGCAATATTTTTTGTAAAAGAATAAATAAAACCAAGATCCCATTTTTGATGGTCAAAAAATGGTTAAAGAAAACTCTATAAACGATTTGGTTTTACTACAAAACATGCTAAAATGAGGTATAAAAACCTTTCTATATTTGCTATTAGATGGATAAATAATAATAGAAGGAACCTATAGCTGTAGACAAACCACCCCTTCCCCTAAGAATTTCCGTAGAGGAGTGCTAAATATGGAGACTCCATTTACACCAATCGCCTTTGCTTTAATTAATATCCATGCTATGTATTCAGCATTAAGAAACAAGAAATTTCAAGTCTTTTTCCTATAAAACTTATCCCTTAAACTCTAGAATTTTTTTGTAATATATCTTCACGGAGTCAATACTCCAAAGGAATATAAAATAAATTTAAAGCCCCTTGGATTTTCGAAAAGGCCATTGATCAAAAACCATTTAAAACAGAAAATCAGAGACTAATGATAAAACTTTTATCTGCAGTTTAGTTTCTAGCATTTTGTACTCTTTTTTTAAAGACTTGTATATATAACACATTAATCTGTCGATGAAATAGCTAGAACCGTCGATTGTATTTTATAAAAGAGAAAGCTCTTATTATCTTTGTGTTAGTTTGATATAATGACCTAGTTTTTACCTTATGGAAAGAGATAAAAGCGGACTAAAGCAAAAAAATTAAAATAGTAGGTTTATCTGATCAAACTGAAAATATAGAAGTCGAAATAATAATTCTTTAAAAAATAAACAAAATGGCTATTAATAACATCAGCGGATGCATAGGTTGTGGGACTTGCGTGAAAACTTGCCCCACCGATGTCATTCGTTTAAACAGCAAAGGAAAGGCTGAAATTAAATATCCTGAAGATTGTCAAATATGTCATTTATGTCGTATGTATTGCCCTGTTGATGCCATTACCATCACTCCAGAAAAATCCATACCTGTTATTGTTTCGTGGGGATAAAATGATGGAAAACAGAATAAAAATATACAACCAGATAGCTGCAGTTGCAGTGTTTATTGTCTTACCAATACTTATTTATAGCTTAGGTGATTTTCCAAGGCGTTCTCTTCTTAAAGAGGCCATATCCCTAGTCACCATTTTAGCTTTTTCTATGATGCTTATGCAATTCTTTTTATCTAGGGCTAATAAGCCTATTTTAAAGGAGCATCATATGGCGAAAGTAATAAAGTGGCATAAGGCATTAGGATATGTTTTTGTAAGTGTGTTGCTCCTACATCCATTTCTAATCGTATTGCCTCGCTATTTTGAAGCAGGAATCAGTCCGAATCGTGCTTTCCTAGAGCTATTGTCTAATATCAACCAACAAGGTTTATTATTAGGCTTAACAGCCTGGATCCTTATGCTTATCATTGGTTTAACTTCCCTATTCAGATATAAACTTCGATTAACTTATTTAACATGGCGAATGATTCATGGCTATTTATCAATAGCATTTATAATAGCAGCATCCTTGCATGTGTTAAGCATGGGCAGACATATGAACAAACCCATGTCTTGGCTTTTTATCCTATTAAGTCTATCTGCAATGATTCTATTAATGAAAACATACTTTTTCAAATCAACATCACAAAAAAACAATAACCATGTCTAAAAAAATATCACGTAAAGAATTTATTACTGTATTAGGAGCTGCTGCTGCGGGTATCACTGCGTCCACTTCATTGGGCATAAACTCAGGTTGGGCCGCAAATGAAGCAGAAATTCAACCTAATGATATGGAAAGCGAAAACTACCATGTTGATGTACTAGTTATTGGTAGCGGAATGGCTGGCTTATTTGCAGCTGTTAAATCACACGATGCAGGTGCAAAAACCATGATGGTTTCAAAAGGACGTTTAGGATCCTCAGGACAAACCCCATTTGCCAAAGGAATATTTGAATATGATGCCAAAACATCAAAATATACTATTGACCAGTTTGTTGTGTCGGTGGGCAAATCAGCCTTAGGCACTAATAATTCGGTTTATACCCGTCAAGTTGCTGAACATTCACAAGCACGAGTAAAGGAGCTCAGAGAATGGGGTTTCTTCAATTCGCCATTATATTATGAATCATTTAGCAAACCTCTTCAAGATCGGGAAATCTCTGTGATTGAGCGAGTAACAATAAGCCATCTTATCAAAGAAAATGGCAAAATTGCTGGTGCAGCAGGATTTAGTATCGACGAGAATAAAATATACTTCTTCAATGCAAAAAGTGTTATTCTTTGTACCGGTGCGGGTGGTTTTAAACCCAATGGTTTTCCTATAAACGACCTAACCCATGATGGAACCATCATGGCTTATCATATTGGCGCCAAGGTTACTGGTAAAGAGTGGAACGATGGTCATGCTGGACAATCTAAAAATGCAGCAGCATGCTATGATGGCTGGAGAGGTATGTTTGATAAAAAACCGGAAACTACTTCGGTTAGTATTCACCACGATTTAGGAATGGATATGAACTATCTGGCCTATGTAAATGGAAATCCTTTGAAAATGAGTCACCCTGGTGATATGAATAAAATGGATATTTCTGGAGGTCCTTATCGTCCCGTAGGTTTTAACCAAAATGAAAAGCAAAGAGAAAGACCCAAGGATGGACCACCACCTCGTGATGGTAAAAAAGGCAAAGGAGGTCCCCCTGGAATGGGAGGAAGTATGGTCGGAGGATCATCGGCAGGTTTGGCCATACATAAATCGGAAGGTATAGTACCTATAAATGACAAATGCGAATCGAATATTCCTGGACTATATGCTGCAGGTGATGCGCTTGGTTCTTATATGGCAGGAGCTATTTACACACAGATTGGCTCCTCTTTGGCTGGTTCGGCGGTACAAGGTGCCATTGCAGGAGAGGCGGCAGCTTTATATGCTGAAAAAGCAGATTATAAAAACATATCGCTTAGCAAAATTCAAATGATACATGATGAAATAACGGCTCCTCTAAAAAGAGAATCGGGTTATAGTCCAGCTTGGGTCACCCAAACTTTGCAGGGTATAATGATGCCTAACTTCATTCTTTATATTAAGAAAGAAAACCTAATGAAAGCAGCTTTGGCCTATATAGAGGAATTGCGTGATCACCACATGACCATGCTAAGAGCAGCAGATTTACATGAGTTGCGTCTAGCTCATGAAACTGCTAATATGATTATTAGTGCCGAAATGAAATTAAAAGCCTCTCTGATGAGAACCGAAAGTCGCTGTAGTCATTACCGTCTGG
The DNA here is from genome assembly GCF_013166655.1 of Lentimicrobium sp. L6. Taxonomy (NCBI): domain Bacteria; kingdom Pseudomonadati; phylum Bacteroidota; class Bacteroidia; order Bacteroidales; family Lentimicrobiaceae; genus Lentimicrobium; species Lentimicrobium sp. L6. The sequence goes on along the minus strand of NZ_JABKCA010000056.1, from coordinate 14,113 downwards.
ATTATCCCGACTTAGATAATGAAAACTGGCAAGCTTGGATTAATATTTATAAAGGCCAAGATGGTGATATGAAATTTGAAAAACAGGCCTTTGGTTCTTGGCCCAATGAATGAATGAAACACTCTAATTAACAGCTTTAAGAAAACCCTCTTTTCTCCTTCGGCTTACATCCAATTCTTTGCCATTTTCTAAGATTACTATTCCGCCTTCGCCTTTGATATACTTTTTCACATAACTGAGTTTGATGAGATAGGATTGGTGTATTCTATAAAAGCCTTGCGGACTAAGTATTTCATCGTATTCTTTTAAACTGCGACTTACTAGTATTTTTTGTCCATCAGACAAATGAAAGAGGGTATAATTACTATCGGCCTGGCAGTAGATGATATCGTCTACTTTCACCAATTCTAAGCCATTGGAGCTTGGTAAGGCTATCTTTTCAATATGCTGACGATTGCTTAGTAATACGTTTAATTTGCCTTCCATACTTTGTAGTTTGTCTTCCTTTTTTGATTTCTCTATGGCACGTACCAAAAGGTCTGGTTCCACAGGTTTTAGAAGATAATCTATGGCGGAAAACTTAAAAGCATCAATGGCATATTTATCGTAGGCAGACACAAAGATAATCTTGAAATGTAAGTTGGGGAGGAGTTCTAAAATATCAAAACCACTGCCATCGGGTAAATGAACGTCTAGGAAGAGTAAATCGGGTTGCAATTCTTTTATTTTTTTGAGTGCCTCTACAACACTGGCTGCATCTCCAACAATTTCTATATCTGAAGCATATTTTTCAATAGACTTCATGAGCGTATTTCTGCTTTTATTTTCGTCGTCAACAATTAGTGCTTTCATAGTTTTAATCTTTTTCAAAAGGTATAATGAGCTCAACTCTTGTTCCTTGTCCAACTCCATCTTCTCCTTTTAAATCTATTATTTTCTCATCAAAATTCACATGATTGATTTCTGATATCACTTCCATCCTCTCCTTTGTTACTTGCATTCCTAAGGATTTATAGGGTTTCATCTCTCTAGATTTCAGCTCCATAGCTTTTTCTCTACCAATACCATTGTCTTCAATGGTGCATTTAATGGATTGAGCATTTATGACTTCAAATTTCACCAAGAGTTTACCTTTCTTTCCAGTATTTTTTACCAATCCATGAATAATTGCATTTTCAATATAAGGCTGAATAAGCATGGGTGGAATATAGGTGTTTTCTATATCGATGTTTTCTTCAATGTCAATATTTGAGGTGAAGATGCCTTCGAACCTTAATTCTTCTAGCTCTAGATAGATCATCAAATTAGCTAAATCCTGATCCATACTTACAAAGGCATGACGAGAATTTTCGAGTATGCTACGCATGAGTTTAGCAAACTTTGAAAGATACATTTCAGCATGATATTGGTCATTAGAAGTAATATAGCTTTGAATGGAATTGAGGGAATTAAAAATAAAATGAGGATTCATTTGAGAACGCAGTAAACGTCCTTCTAATTCTTTACTATTTTGTTCTAATTTCGATTTAATCAGTTGATGTTTCTGTCTGATTCTGAGTAGGAAAATAGAGATAATTAATAAAACGATAACCGCTCCAGTAAATAGGATTCCGTATGTTAAAGCCCGGTTTTTTTGTTGATTAATTTCCAATTCATTCTCCACCAGTTGAGCATTTTGCTTTTGTATTTGAGCTTCTTTTTCTGCGGTATTATATTTGGTTTCTAACTCACTGATTTGCTTAAATTTTTCGGTGCTAAAAACAGAATCTTTTAAATCCATAAAAACCAATAATTGTTCATTGGCCTGTTTAAAGCTCCCCTTTTGTTGAAGGATGATGGCTTTGCTAAGCTCCACATCTACTACTTGCTGTGAGTTTTCAATTTTATTGTAAATAATAGAAGCCGAATCTATTAAGACCAGCGCTTTAGCAAATTGTTTGAGCTTAGCCAATGACAATGATTTATCGTGATAAATATTGGCTTTGGTATTGATATTATTATCACGTTGATTAGAAATAAGAGCTTGATCGTAAAAGGAAATAGATTCCTGATATTGATCTTTGGAGAAGCTTATCCGACCTAAATTATGATAAACGGTACTCAATAATCCTTGGTCATCAGTCTGTATACAAGCCTCTTTTGCCATTTTCAAATATTTTATGGAGGAATCTAGCTGATGAATAGAGTTATAACTGATGCCAATATTTACATAATTGGTGGCCAAGTTTCTTAAAATTCCTTTCGATTTTAAAAAGTCTAGGCTTTCCTTGTAAATGGATATGGCTTCATCAAATTTATCCCATTCAAAATATAAATTTGCCAGATTGCTTTTAATCAAGGTTAAACCATATTTAAAATCAATGGAATCGGCAATGCGAATGGCTTCAAGATAACATTTTATAGAGTTTTGATGGTCACCAATAAAAATATAAGCATTGGCTTTATTATTGAGCAAAATGATTTTATTCTTTGGATATTCTGAAATTCCCGATTGCTTAGCCAACTGATAATAATAGAGTGAAGAATCAATATTTCCCAAATTGAAATAGTTAATTCCAATATCTTTTAGGGCGATGAATTTTGAGTTGGGATTCATCTCGTACTTCTCTATCATCTCCTTTAATACCTCTATCGACTGCAAATGATTTCCTTGTAATGATAGTATATTTGCTTTTCTACTGAAGTATATTCTTTCTAAATCAACATCCTCTAAGCGTTCTGCATATTCTTTACATTTTTCATTATTGAAAATGGCCGAATCAAGGGAGTAAAATTTGATGAAAATTCCAGCTTTGTTACTATAGGTTCTTGCAATGGCATTACTTTGTTTTTCTTTGGAGAAAAACATCAAAGCCGAATCATAATAGCTTAATGCTTCTTGGTAAGAGGAGGATAAATGAAATGAAGCGCCTATGCTTTTGTAGGCATCAGCCATGGTATAAGTTTGGTGCTCTAATTTGGCAAATTTTAAGGCCAGTATGGCATATTTTCTAATGCTATCAGGAACTTGTTCTTCCTTTGATAAGAGATGATAGAGACTTGCTATCTCTTTTTGATGAGAAATGTTTATCAAATCAATAAGACTATCTTTTTTCGATTCATAGGAATATGATTCCTGTTGAAAAAACAAGAAAAACAAGAATATGAAAAACAAGGAAATAGGAGATCTCATAGGGCAAATCTAATTATTTTTCTAGTCATTAATATACTTTTAAATGATTCATTTTACCTAAAACACCTATGTTTAAGTCAGAAAATGACCGAATATTAATGAGATCTGACCACTTACTGGTCAATACAGACCGTTTGCTACTTTCTAAAGAATTTTGAAATAATACAGATTTCTAAAATGAGTACTCTATTTATTTATCCATACTCATATTCAGTTGTTTACCGAATAATCATTCTAGTCCACCGAATACTTTTTATGACTTTTAATCGCATTCTAGTCCACTTACTTTTGGCACCAATAATCTTAAAAACCAAAATAATGAAACTAAAATTACTATTTCTAATCTTAATCCTATTGGCAGCCATCTCTTCTTTCTCCCAAATTGATGAGTTTAGCTTTGATGGTACGCACCAATATGCCAATGCAGTAGCAAGCCATGGTAATTGGGCAGTGGTGGGTAATATGCATCAAACGGGTGAATTCCAAGGACATGACTATACCAATGCGGGGAGGGTTTCCATTTATAGAAAAGCCAATAATGGAAACTGGTCTCACTTTCAAGATATCGATGAGCCCAGCTATTTCGCCTATGATAACAACCCGGCCTCTCCAATCGGCTTGTTTTATGGTTGTGATGTGGATATTTACGAAGATCATATTATAGTTGGAGCTTATGCCTATGATTCTGATATGCAAGGTAATATTGGCCCAGATGGAATGGCTTTTATCTACGAGTATGATTCAAATGATGAGCTATGGATAAAAGTAGCTGCTTTAGCTCCAGAAATTGCAGTTTTAAACAGCTTTGGTTGGTCGGTTTCTATATCCGATAATTGGGCTGTTGTTGGAGACCCAACCGAAGAACATCCCATTAATGGTGAAGTGGATGATAGAAACAATATTGGTGCTGCCTATACTTATAAAAACAATGGAGGAGCTTGGGAATTACATTCCAAGCTGATAGCCGATAATGGATGGGGTTCTGAACAAGCAAATAGCATTGGTTCTGGCGACAATTTTGGATATGATGTGGATATTGATGGAACAACTATAGCAATTGGGGCACCAAATAGAGGAGTAGAAGGAGGAACAGAATATGGTGCCGTTTATGCTTATGAGTTTAATGGCCTAGATTGGGAAGGTGAAATGTTAATAGAAGCAGCTACTGAGAATTATTCAGATATGGGACATTCTGTTGCCATTTATGATGGAAAAATTGCAGCTGGCGCACCCTTCTCCAATGTAAATGGTAACCATTCGGGCAAGATAGCCATTTTTGAAAATGATGCAGGAATTTGGAATGATGCTGTTTATACCTTTGCATTAGATGCTAGTGAAGGCGATTATTTTGGGTTTGATATCGACATGAATGATGAAATGATTGCTGTTGGTGCAAAAGGTTTCGATGCTTCAAAAGGGAAAGTATATTTCTATGATTATAATAATGCTATGGATGAAGCAGAGGTTCAGGCCAGTGATATGGCCATTGGCGATGAATTTGGATTTGCAGTAGGTTTAAGTTTAGATAATGTGGTTATTGGAGCTTGGAAAACAGATCGAAATACTCCTAATGATGGAACAGCATATTTTTATTCTATGGCCAATGATGTTTTCGATGGAAATTGGATAGGAGTAGTATCTTCCGATTGGTTCGATCCTCTTAACTGGTTCGACAATAATATTCCAAATAGCTTGACAGATGTGCACATTCCTCAAGCAGTTCCCAATTATCCTGAGATAAATATAGCCACTGCTTTAGCCAGAAATTTAAGCATAGAAGCAGGTGCCAGCTTAACCATCGGAACGGGTTATTTGAGTGCTCTAGGAGATTTAAATAATCATGGACAATTGATAAATGATGATATTTTGCATTTAACTATTGGAGGGAATTCACTATTCGATGGAAGTGGGCAACAAGATATTGCTGCCGGAACCTATTTAGGAACTTTTCATTACGATTGTGGAGAAAACTCTGATATGCAAGGTGATGTTACTATTGGTGGTATGTTTTATCATGACAACATTAAAAAACTAAATGTTGGAAGCAATATTCTAAGCCTCGGTGAACGAATCAATGGAAGCCAAAGAAAAATAATCTTTAGTCAGAGTTCTAGTTTGCATTTATTTGGTGAAAGAGTGAGTAGCTTTTTTATGCCTACAAATGTTTCTCAATTAAATAATTTGAGTATCGATATCCCAGGAAATGAAAAGGTTTACTTAGACTCCTATATCACCATTAACGGACAATTGAGTTTATTAGATGGTGATGTATATTTAGGTTTTAGTGGAAGTTGCCAGTTAACGCTTTACAATCCAATTATAGAAGAGGAAGGTAGGCTATTTCCCCATGCTAATGGTGGAGAATGTAGTTTAGTGATCGAGGATAATGGTAAAGATGATGATGAACTATATATTCCTGCAGATTTAAGTTTATTAAACTCGTTTTGGGTGAGTAGAACTGCCCCAACCATTTTACAAGCCAACTTAGAAATAGAAGATTTATATGCTTTATTTACTGCTTCTTTTGATGTGAATGGATTTGAGGTCATTTTACAGGAAGATGCTGATATGTGGATAGGTGGAGATGCTCAGATCAATGAAGATATGGTAGGAGGAGATGGTGTCATTCATGAAATTAGTATCTCTTCTGGTAGTCCTGTATTTGATTTTGATGTAGAAGTAGATGGCGACTTTATTATTGGTGCTGGAGCCGGACAAGTGGCTATTAGTGCAGGCCGATGTATTACGGTAAATGGTAGCACCAGCATTGGAGCTAACCTAATATTACGATCAGATGCCACAGGTTCGGCATGTTTTATTGACAATGGTCCAGTGGAGTATAACTCCAAAGCAGATGCCAATATCATTGTTGAAACTTATATTCCTTCAAAAGAAGATTGGCATTATATAGCAAGCCCCATTAAAAATGCTACAGCAGAATTCTTTGCTGGAGTTTACTTGAATGCCTATAATACCGCTCAAGAATTATGGGTTCCTTTTACCAGTCTTAGCCAGGACTTAAATACCATGCAAGGCTATTCTGCTAAACTTCCCTCAGGCTTTAGTGGACAGAAGATAGAGTTCACTGGGGAGTTGAATACGGCTCAATCTGCTCCGCTTAGTATTTCTTTAAGCGATGATGGTGATGCTTATAATTTAGTTGGAAATCCATTTCCATCTACCATTGATTGGGACGATGCCAACTGGACTAAAACCAATTTGGCCAATGCTATTTATATATGGAATCCTCAAACAGGAAGCTATACCAGTTATGTAAATGGGGCAGGGGTGAACGGTGGAACTCGATACATTCCCGCCATGCAAGGATTTTTTGTGGAGGCCACAGGCGTGAGTCCATCTCTTCAGATTGATAATAATGACATCAGAAAAGTGAATGAAGCCACATTTCTAAAATCAGAAGAGGAAATAGAAAATCAAATGCGAATTCATTTGATAAATGGCAATGAAAGCGACGAAGCCATAATCAGGTTTATAGAAGGAGCCAGTAATGGTTTTGATGAAGCTTTTGATGCTCGAAAACTATTTGGAAGAAATAGCCTGCCACAGGTTTTTATTAAAAATCAAAATGGAGGAAATCAAGCCATTCAAACTTTAAACTCTATTAAAGAAACTGATTTGGTTTCCTTAGGATTAAAAATAGAGGAGGCTGGAGAATATGAATTGTTCTTCGATATGCAAAATAGCTTTAGTGAGTTTGTTCATGTCACCTTAGAAGATAAAAAGAACAAGGAGTTTATCAGTCTCGGAAACGAAACAAGCTTTTCCTTCTATTATGAAACTGAATCAGAGAATGATAGATTTGTTCTGCATTTTAAAGATATTACCAGTGTAGAAGAAATGGAAGAATTAGACCTCAATATTTATCACTCCCAAAATCAAATCTATTTCAATAATAATTCGGAGGAGTATTTCCATAGTGTTCTCATTTACAATATGGCCGGACAAGTGGTGTTGAGCCAAAAAATGAGTCCAGAAAGTCTGCAAAGTATTTCATCAGGATCTTTAAGCCATGGAAGCTATGTGTTTCAATTGATATCCGACAAAAAATCAGTGAGAAGAAAAATCCTTATTCATCAGTAGAAAAAATAAAATTATGATACGCAAATTTCAATTAGTAGTTCTGTTTGTTTTCTTAGGTTTAGGTTTAATGGCCGACCCACCAGATCCAAATGGTTCGGGTAGTGGTGATGGCGGCCCTTTGCCAGGAGGAGGTGCTCCCATTGGTGGTGGAACCTTAGTATTTATGGCTTTAGCAGCAGCATATGGTGCTAGAAAAACTTATCAGCTTAAATCCTGATTTTGATATTAATATAAGCCTAATTTATAGATTAAGAGCTCATATAACCCACAGCTCCTTTGAAATATGATCTCAAGAAATTTGATATCATGGTAAGGAAATATAAGCTCAAGTGATCAAAACCTTACTCATTCATTGAGATAGCTATTAAAATCATCTGATATAGCCCCCTATAAAGGTTGATTTTAATTAATATCTCCTTGGAGCAGGCTTATCATAAGTATTAATAATGATAGAATTCAGGTTTTAAACTCAATTTTAGTTTTTATATAAGTCCTCTTCAGAGGGCTTTTTTTATCTGAATAATGGCTTCGAATGGAAAAAGGAAATACTAAATATCTCTTACAACTTCACCCTTAAATTCCTTCAGTTTAATGAGTTTAAAGGAATGAAGCATTTTCATAATCATATAGGTGGGATCTATTTCATGCCATCTTACTCCACCAAAATTGGATCTTCCGCTATATCTGTGGTGGTTATTATGATAAGATTCTCCCATCATTAAAAAATCTAAAGGGAGGAGGTTTTTTGAAGTATCATTCACCTTAAAATTTACATAGCCATAAATATGAGCAAACCAATTGATAATAGCACCGTGAATAGGTGCCATGAGGAAGGCGAGTGGGAGGAGTAACCATTGCCACCAAGCCGTAGCGAAAAACAAGAAGAACAGGAAATATAAAGTTCCCCACAAAACTCTAGACAACATAGAACTGGCAAAATGGTCAAAGGATTTCCACTGTGGTACATTCTTTAGAAATTGATCTTCCACATAAACATCTTTCCTGTTGATGTCTTGGTAATTATCCTTAGTTCGCAACATCATCTTCATAAGGCTTTTATCGTATTTAGGAGAGTGTGGATCTTTCTCTGTATCGGCATAGGCATGGTGCATTCGGTGCATAATTCCATAGCCATAAGCACTCAAGTAACTGGAACCTTGGAATATCCAAGTCAGCACAAAGCTCACCTTCTCTGCCCTCCTCGACATTATAAAGGTTTGATGGGCCGCATAGCGATGCAGAAAAAAGGTTTGGAAAAACAATCCTCCATACCATAATACAATGAAGAACAATAAAATAGCCATTTTTATAGATTAATTGTTCTTGCAAAGATGTGATGAATTGTTATGAATAACAATGAACCTAGGTTCAGGAATACAAAGGAAAAAAACTAAAGTGATTTCTTACGAATACGACTCAAAGCCTGGGGAGTAATTCCAATATAGGAAGCAATATATTTCAAGGGAATACTTTCAAAAAGCTCTGGCCGCTGATGAAATAGATTCAGATACCTCTCCTCAGTGGATTCATTCAGTAGAGATTGTTCTCTATTCGATTTAATCAGAAATAACCTTTCGGCAGTGAGCCTACCGATGAGATTACCAATCTTTGTCTTCTTGTAGACTCTCTGCAAATCTTCATAGGAGATACTCCACACCCTACACTTACTGAGTGCTTCTAACTGATATTGTGACGGTTCTCTACTCAGAAAGGAATCGTAGGCACTAATAAACTCATATTTAAAACTAAAACCAAAGGTGATTTCCTTCTCTGGATCTTCTTTCGGGATAAATACTCTTACTATGCCCTCCTCAATAAAGGAGATATGGTTTTCTACTTTTCCAGCCTCTAAAATCAATTGTCGTTTTGCATAATCCTGCTGAAACAAACAGGAAGAGAATAAGTTCCAATCTTCATCGGAAACTTTGGCTATCTGTTCTATGTATGTTCTTAATCTGTGCATGTTTTATGACTTTGGGTTGATACAAAAATAAAGATATTTTGTTCAGTTCAATACTCCATGAGTTCAAATGGCTTAATACTTTAATGATAGAATGCTTTAATGATACAATGAATTAATGATTGACTCCTTTTGTTCATTGAATTTTTCTCTTCTTTGTGAAATAGCTATACCACAAAGGAGCCAATGGGTTTCACAAAGTGCCCAAAGAAATATGTTCAGTTTAACTGACTCTTTCTATTTCTTCAATCATCCCCTCCTTTTATCATTCATTCCCTTACATTTTCTTCAACAAATGTGATTATGTTTCAATGATAGGATAGTTTTCGCCTTCTCACATTCAATCCTTCTCTCATTTTCTTCTACAGTTGATACAATGCTTTAATGATAGAATTTTTGCTCTTTCCTTCATTCAATCATTCCCTACTTTTATCATTCATTTTCTACCATACTTCCGATAATAAAAAAAAGCAGCAAATCCACCCAACAAAGAAAATACTACTAACATCCAAAATACATGTTGATGGCCTCTTAAACCGGGTGAACTATCGAGCAAATGCCCCATAATAGGACCAATAAATATATCTGGAGCATATCCAACTAAAGAAATAAGGCCTACAGCAGTTCCTGTGAGAATGACGGGGATATTTCCCTTTTCCATAAGGGCAAAATATAAGGATCGAGCTGCATATACCCCTGTTGATAATACCAATATGGAGAGAATAAAGAGTAAGCTTACCGATGCTGTAATGAATCCCATGGCAATTGCTAAAGAGGCAAGAAGAGTAAGTCCAAAGCTGATGATAACAAGAAAAGTGCTTTCCATTCTATCTGACAAAAGACCAACTAAAACTCCAATGATCATGCGCATAAAAAGCAAGAAAGTTCCTATTTGTGCTGATTTCACATGGTCGTAAAGCATGACATCTTGTGCATAGAGAGAAATAATATCGGTCACTTTATAACCCACATAAGCACATAGAATAATCATCATCAATAACCAAACTGAAGGCAAACGTAAAACTTCTTTGATTTGGGAGATTTGGATTTTCTCTATACTTATTTCCTTTTCTATTTGACGATCGAGTTTCATGAAAAACCATACAAAAACACCCACCACAGCTACAATAATAGAAGAGTATAGGATGACTTGTTTTAGCGCTTTTCTTGTTTCTTCAGCATCTGACATTTGAATATTATCACCCAGAAGCAAAGAAAAAATAAGTAAGCCCAGCGCACCAAATAAAGCACCTACTAGTCCTCTACCACCATCTAAAAAGCCAAATGCTTTTCCTTGTGAGGTGGAACCTCCCCATACTCGTGCTGCTTTAATCATGGGAGCCCAAAACAAGAAAATAGTGGTAAATCCCCAATATGCATACAGCACTGTTAATCCAGTATATCCCGGGATTTGATAATAATAGACTCCTCCAAATGCCGTTAACCAAAGTGCAATGGCAATTAATTTTCTAGGAGGGTATTTATCGGCAAGAGGCCCACCAAAGAAGTAGGAAAAGAATGAAATTATACCTAGGATAGAAAAGCAATAGCCGAGTTCTAGGTTGCTTAAATCAAAGACTTCTAGCACTGCAGGTCGGAATACTCTAACGATGATAAAAGGAACTACAAAAACAGATTCACCAGCTAAAATGAGTAAAACGAGATAATACCATGGCGGTCTTTTTTGCTTCATTGCTATCGTTTAGGTTTTTATGCTTTCAAATATATTGATTTTGTTTTATTTGAAACAGGGTCTGTCTAAACTTTTAGACAGCTCCTGTTTAAATCAAATAGCTTTGGGGATTTAAAACCAAACCGTGGTAACAGTCTGACTTATGGTAAAACTTGTTTCTAAACTACCGCCAGAAAAAGTTCCTCCTTGATACAAACCATTTTCTTCGTCACCAGTGCAAGTACCACCGGTATATACATTATAACTTATCCCATTTTGCAAATTTGAAGATGAAAAAATAATAGAGTAATAGCTTCTTAGTGGAGCAAATGTGACTATTTGATTTCCTTCGTTGTCTTCTATGTGGATTAGGGTATTTGCACTAAGGGCTTGAGTGGTTCTCAATAGTAGAGAATTTTGATTTGAGCTGCTACTGGCTCCTTCTGTCATATTCGAACTGGTTCCTGAGATGATTAAAAAACCACCATCAATTAGTTTATCACCATTCACATCCATGCCTACTTCTGGAGCAGATTGAGGGCCATGTACTATTAATTCTCCTCCATTGATTTCAAAATCACCATTGCTATCCACAGCGTCTCCGCCAATAGCATTTATCATGGTATAACCTCCATTGATTTGTAGTAAACTACCATCATTTCCTTCACCACCATCACCAAAGGTGGCATTAAAACCATCGTCTTCACTATGCAATTCCAAATTGCCATTATTTACTGTAATATATGGAGCTTCTAATGCTTCTACAGATCCTAATACTTGCAGGTTTCCATTTTCAATGGTGATGGCTTCATCGGCTTTTATACCGTCATCGGCAGATTCAATAATGATTTCACCGTTATTGATGGTTACTTCGCTATCGCAAGTGATGGCCTTAGCTTCATCATAATCTCCGCTTCCTCCACCAGGGCCTCCTCCTCCGCCACCTTGTTGAATGACGATACTACTGCCAGTAGTGGTCACATTTACATTAGGAATATTAGTATCATCTCCGATGTTTAGGTTACCATCTATAGAAATGCCTTTTCCTCCATCGCCAGAATTAGAAAGCTCTATGTTCCCACTAAGAATTTCCATATCCCCATCTACATTAAAACAAGTTCCATGATAGGCATCATCGTCACCATCTTCATTGGTATAAAGGTCACCATCACCAGTATTAGTGATGAGGATATCAGCGTTTTCAATAAGCATATTTCCATCACATGAGAATCCTCTACCAGCCTCACCATTCGACTCTATTTCGATGAGTGCATTAGAAATACTGATTTCTGTTCCACCATCAATAGCTGTGCAATACGAAGCATCATATCCTGAACCTGAAGGTTCTAAGACAGCATCTCCAGAAGTTTCAATATTGATTTCCATATTATCAATGATTAATTCATAATCGGAAGATATGCCTTTAGATTGATCTCCTTGTATATTGAGATGAATGCTACCACCTAAGAGATACATGCTCGTATCCGATTTCATGGCTTTCACATCGTTTTGAGTGCTGGTAATATCTAAAACACCAGCTAGCATTTTGAGAATATCATTTCCGGCATCTATACCATCGCCCCCTACAGCTTCAATACTTACATCTCCTCCAGACATAAAGAAACCATTTTTTCCATGCAATCCATCTTTGGCTGCTGAATTAATAAGTATATTTCCTTCACTGATGATGAGTTCATCATCGCTTCGAATGGCATGTTGATCGGAACCCAAACTATTGACTGTTAAACTTCCTCCGCCAATAAACTCTAAATCCCCTTCACTAAATAAAGTTGCTTTTTGATCCTCCTCTTCATTATTGGCATTTACAGCGGCTGCAGCATAATCTGTTCCATCGGTCAAAATATTTGTGCTTCCATAAACCAAATTGAGTCTACATTTTTTTTCACTTTGAATATTGATGGCTGGCCAATCAGAATTATAAATATCTACTCCATTTAACAGTAAATTGAATCGTTTATCGGAATATATTTTAAACATGCCCTCCTCCGTATTTCCAGAAAGAACATAGTTGATATCTTTGGTATCGGCTTCGGTAGTTACCGTAACATCTGCTCCATTTACTTCAATATTTACTCCTAAATCCTCCATTGGGTTTATAATATTCACCGATTGTTGATCGTAGCTAATAAATATGGTGTTGTCGGTACTGATGTCGAAACTCACACTGTCAATGTCATCGGTATAGTAAGAAACTAAATCATTAATGAGTTGAAAATAAATAACATCAGAATCTTCATTAAAATACATGCTATCGGTATCTGATATCAAGTATTCATCATTATAATTCTCAGTATGAACGGTCATGGTATTTTGAGCCCATAAATTAAAATTGAGTAGGGCTAATAAGCTGATTATAAATAGTCTTCTCATAATTTAATGAATTTATAGGTTTGATTGGAAATACGAAGAAAGTAAACCCCAGTAACTAAACTTGAAATATCAATGATATCTGAAGAGGAATTTAAGCTTGATTGTAAAACCTCTATTCCATGTAATGAATAAATACTAAATATAGTTTTATCCAATGGAGCATTTAATATTTGGATAAAATCACTTGCCGGATTTGGATAAATTTCCAATGTATTAGTGAGTTCATTGATGCTGTTCACAGCAGTTGTTGTGTCGAAATATAATTTCTTAATAGATATTAGGTTTAAAGATCTGGACGATTGATCTAGCCTACTGATAACAAAGTTATTCTTAGGAAAACTTATATGATCTATTGAAGCTATATGCTCTGTTATAGTTTGTTCACTATTGGTTTCAATAATGATTTGTTGCCCAAAAGAATGTAAAAAGAATAAGCTCAAAAATAGGCTTATAAAAATGGTTTTGGTTTTCATTAAGTTTTTTTTAGTAAAAAATAGTTTTCAAAAGTATATATTAGGCAGATAATCACAGAAAGAAATCTACGAAAAGTATGGTTTTGACCTTGAAAAGCTCAATTTTATCAACGAAGCTGATAGGACAAATACATACTTTTATTTAGTCCGCGGATTATCACAAATTAAGGCGAATTTCAGACAATGGCTAGAAAAGCTGACCCTTGTCTAAAAATAAAACTGTGAAAACTAATTCAGTGAGTTTGCTTCGCTTCGGTTAGTGGAATTAGTACATAGGTTTTCTTTTTTAGTTACTAATCAGTAAGAATTACTATAGTTTAATTTTCCCTGATTTCCCCAACAGC
>NZ_JABKCA010000055.1 GCF_013166655.1 Lentimicrobium sp. L6 | reverse complement strand
AACGCGTACTTTTATTTTTCTAATTATTTTTAACAAAGCTAACGCGGATTTGCAATCCGTGTGATTTAAATACATTCCTTAATGTTAATATTTTCGCACGGAAAACATTTCCGCGCTAGCATTATACCTATAGATTAATCTATTTTCTTCTAAAAATAGCTTTTTAACAAAGTGTGCGTTTGCCCTGTCATTCCATATCAAGGGTTTTGTATCTTCGTTATTTATTTGTAACTTAGATTAAAGTTAAAAAAGAACAACCTATGAAAGGAATTATATTAGCTGGAGGAAGCGGTACTCGTCTTCATCCTTTAACCTTAGCCGTTAGTAAACAATTAATGCCCATCTATAATAAGCCAATGATTTATTATCCATTGTCAGTGCTTATGATGGCAGGAATACAAGAGATTTTAATCATCTCAACTCCACACGACCTTCCTCATTTTGAAAGATTATTTGGAACAGGAGAAAACTTGGGCTTGAAATTTAGTTATAAGGTACAGAAAGTACCTAATGGTTTGGCACAGGCTTTTGTTTTAGGTGAAGAGTTTATCGGTGATGATAAAGTGGCTTTGGTCTTAGGAGATAATATATTTTATGGAGAAGGTTTAAGTAAATTACTTCAGGCTAATAGCGATCCTGATGGTGGTGTTGTATATGCTTATCACGTAAATGATCCAGAAAGATATGGTGTAGTAGAGTTTGATGATAATCACAACGCTATCACAATTGAAGAAAAACCAGAAAAACCGAAAAGTCATTATGCTGTTCCTGGTCTGTATTTCTATGATAACTCAGTTATAGAAGTAGCAAAAAATATAAAGCCAAGTGCTAGAGGTGAGTATGAAATTACCGACGTAAATCGTCATTATTTAGAAGAGGGTAAACTAAAAGTTGGTATCCTTGGACGTGGTACAGCCTGGTTAGATACCGGAACCTTCGCTTCATTAAATGAAGCTTCTCAGTTTGTGGAAGCCATCGAAAACCGACAGGGTTTAATGATAGGAGGAATAGAAGAAGTCGCCTATAGAATGGGCTTTATTGACAAAGACCAGTTGAGAAAGTTAGCCGAGCCGTTGGTAAAAAGTGGCTATGGTCAATATTTAATGAATATTTTAAATTAGCTTTTGACCTAGTATAGAATAGTGCTGATAAATAAAATGGCAGAATAAATATTTATTCTGCCATTTTATTTTTGTTAGCATCATTACTACTCTCTATTTAAAATCTCATCGTAGCGACCAGATTTCACTTCTTCATCCAGTTGTTTATACCAGTCTTCACCATATTTTCTGATGAGTGGCTCTTTTAGGAATTCGTAAATGGCCGATTGCTCTTTCTTACCTTTAAGTAAAGCGAGGTCGCAAATTTCCCATTTGTGATAATTGATGGCCTCAAAATCTTTATATTGACTAATTCTGATGGGGTATAGATGGCAAGAGATGGGTTTGTAATAATTGATTTTTCCTTCTCTATATGCTTTTTCAATAGCACATAAGGCGATTTCACCTTCAAAATATACAAAAGCACATTCTTGTCCTTTTACCAAGGTAGTTACAAAGTCTCCATCGCTATCATAGTCAAAAATACCATTTTTACGAACGGCGGCTTTTCCACTTTTGGTCATATAGGGTTTTATCTCATCAAGACAATCCTCTATAACTCCTATTTCTTCCTCTTCTAAAGGAGCTCCACTGTCTCCTTGAATGCAACACTCACCATGGCAGGCATTTAAGTCACAACTAAATTGTTTCTTGACAACCTCCTCCGAAATAATTGTTTTT
Organism: Lentimicrobium sp. L6; assembly: GCF_013166655.1. NCBI lineage: Bacteria > Pseudomonadati > Bacteroidota > Bacteroidia > Bacteroidales > Lentimicrobiaceae > Lentimicrobium > Lentimicrobium sp. L6. Next base: position 39,741 of record NZ_JABKCA010000055.1, on the reverse strand, counting down.
CCTATTGATATCATTTGGCAAAAGTAAAATTATTTATAGATAACAGGGTATAGTGAAGATTATATATATACAATTTAGATATCATGAAGTTAAAGGGAAATATAGAACTAAAAAAGAGGATGCTACATCAGTAATATCCTCTTTTAAAATATCTTAACAGAACTATTTTTTTGCAGTTCTTGTTGTTCTTGTTGCCGCAGCATATTCTTTAGAATTAAAATCTAAAGAACGCATAATCATTTCGGCTTTCTTATGGTATAAATCCATCTCTGCTCTAATAGGATCGACTCCTTTTGTAGACTCTGCTTTACTTTGATTATACTGTGTTTTAGACCAGCTAATGAATTTCATAATATATGAAAAAGCTTCAATCTGATCTCTTTTTGGAAAATCTTTGAGTTCCTCGATAAGGATTTCAGTGAAGGTGTCATCACCTTTTTCATCCCAAACGTTTAGGACTTCTTTTTTCTCCTTGGAGTTTATTTTTAAATATTTGTCGAAAACTTGATTTACAAATTTCGTTTCTTTGGAAGTAACTTCGCCGTCAACACCAGCAATAGCTACCATTCCACCGTATATAAGCTGTTTAAATGAAAATAATGCCATAATGTGATTAATTATAATTACCCTACAAATATAAGAAAACATTGTTATTTTCCTAAATCAAATTGTTTTTTGCGTATAAAAAACTATTTTCCGTTTGGCTTTGTTTATTTAGTGTTTTGAGCTAAAATAGAAATAGAGCTACTTTTTGTTATTAAGTAATAATTGTTGAATTTTAGTATTCTTTAACCTAAACCTCGCTTAATATTTTTTTAAGTTTGCTTTTTATTCAATGCTATGAACCAAATCAAGAGGATCCTACTGAAAATGACTATGCTACTAGCTTTTATGCTTAGTGGGTTTTTGGTATTTTCACAAGGAAAGGAAAGCTTAGCATTCGAAAGAGGTGAGAGTCTTAAATATTGGGTGTATTATGATGCCCCATTAATAGGAAAGGTTTATGCTGGAAAAGCAACCTTGGAAATTGCCAAAGACAAAGATTTCTTTAATGGAAGAACAACATTTCATGCCATTGGTAGTGGCCGTTCAACAGGTTCTTTTGATTTCTTTTTTAAAGTTCGAGATAAATTTGAATCATGGTTCGATGAAGAATCTTTAAAACCTTACCGGTTTGTTCGAAGGACGAATGAAGGCGGATATAAGGTGGAAGATGATGTAGATTTTGATTACTTGAACATGACCGCTCGTTCTCGTCAACAAGAAATTTCTATTGGTTTGAATACTCAGGATATGGTGTCCGCTTTTTATTTTGCTCGAAACCTGGATATAGATAGTATTCAGGTGGATGATAATTTCCCAATAGATTTCTATTTAGATGATTCGGTATATACTTCTGCTATTATTTACAAAGGAATTGAAATTGTAGAAACCAGTATGGGGAAATTTCGTTGCCATAAGTTTCTTCCTATGGTGATAACTGGGGAGGTTTTTGATAATCCCTATCCTATGAGTCTTTGGATTACTGATGATAAAAATAGAATACCTATTTTAGTGAAATCAGAAATTATTGTTGGTTCTATTAAAGGGGAACTATTCGAATACAAGAACCTTAAATATCCTTTGGGCTCTAAACTCAGTAAGAAGAAAAGGAACAAGTAATCCTGTTAAAAAACATAAAAGCTTTATTTCTTAAGTATACTTCTGTTTACTTTGTGATATGAAAGAATTTTGGAATGAGAGATACCAAGGTGATGAATATGCTTATGGTATGGCGCCTAATAAATATTTAAAAACAGTTTTAAATCGAGTCCATCAAAAGGGTTCTGTGTTGTTTCCTGCAGAAGGAGAAGGACGAAATGCGGTTTATGCTGCTCAATTAGGATTCGGTGTAACTGCCATCGATTTTAGTGATGGTGGAAAAAGAAAGGCTGAGCAATTAGCAAAAGAAAAAGGAGTTTCTATTACATATCATGTTGCCAATCTTCAAAATATCGAATTGGAAGAGGAAAGTTATGATATTTTAGTCCTGATTTTTGCTCACTTCCCTCCTCAAATACGTCAGCTAATTCATCAAAAATATCAAAAATATTTGAAAAAGTATGGAATCGTTATACTAGAAGGCTTTTCGCAATCTCATCTTGAAGTTAGTAAAGAGAATGAGAGAGGAAGTGGCCCAAGAGACGTGAAGATGCTATTTACTAAAGAAATGATTGAAGAAGATTTTTTAGGATTTGAAACTATAGAGTTATCTGAGGAGGTCGCTGTTTTAAATGAAGGTGAGTTTCATCAAGGCAAAAGTTCACTAATTAGATATATGGGAAGGAAGATTTAGTAGATGGGTAAAAGAGTCAATCAAGAGGAAGGGAGTTTTCCAGCTTATGAACTTCGTCATAATGAACAGGTGGTGGATTTTGCTATCCGTTCTGTTGAGGAAGTTATAGAGATGTTTGGGCATCATACTGATACGCCGCATAGCCACAATTACCACACGGTGCTTTGGTCGCAAAATTATTCTGGTCGGCATATTATCGATTATAAGGAATACGAAATGCGACCAAACGATATCTTCTTTGTGAGTCCTGGTCAAGTGCATCAAGTGGACCATTCAGAGAATCCAAAGGGAATGGTGATTTTGTTTTCATGCGATTTTTTAGCCAAGAATGATATCAGTGATACTTTTATTTCTAACCTCAACCTTTTCTCCGATATCGGAAGCACTCCTCCGATTCAAATCTCACACGATTCGGCTTATCAACTCCAAGAACTCGTCTACAAAATTCGCGAACTACTCCCCAAAAACGATCCTTTTAAATTTGATAAAATTGGAGCTTACCTCAAACTATTTCTAATAGAATGTAGTCCTTATTCTCATCCTCCAAAAGCTGAAGATAGCGATCAGTTTCTACAAGCTGGTGGGCAACTAGTCAAGAGTTTTAAATCCCTATTAGAATCTAATTTCAAATCATGGCATAAAGTAGCTGACTATGCCAAAGAATTAAAAATATCATCAGACTATTTGAATAATGTAATAAAGTCAAGTATGAACAAGACTGCAAAAGAACTCATTCAACAAAGATTGATTTTGGAAGCTAAGCGCTTGGGATTGCACACCGAACTTAGTTCTAAAGAAATTGCATTTCAAATAGGATTTCAAGAATCCTCACATTTTAGTCGCTTCTTTAAAAAGGAAGAAAATATATCTTTCACTCAGTTTCGACAGTCCTTAACAAACTCTTAACTAGCTATATCGGATTTTGACATCATCCTCTTGGATTTTGATATCATTCACCTTGAACCTTGCCGTTATCTTTGCATTATAAAATTCAAGGAGGAGAAATGAAGAAAAACATCATAAAATCTGATAGTAGAGGTGAAGCAAATTATCAATGGCTACAAGCCAGGTATAGCTTTAGTTTTGCTGGATATCAGAATAGAGATAGAATGCATTTTGGTGCACTTCGGGTTTTGAATGATGATATTATTCAAGCCGGAACAGGATTTGGAGAGCATCCCCATGATAATATGGAAATTATTACCATTCCTTTGCGAGGAGCAATAAGTCATAAAGATTCCATGAATCATGAGGAGGTGATTGGAGTAAATGAAATTCAGGTGATGAGTGCTGGTACTGGAATATTTCATTCTGAAGAAAATGCCAGTAAATCCGAAGATATCAATTTACTACAACTATGGATATTTCCAAATGAAAGCAATGTAAAGCCTGTTTATGATCAGAAATATTTTCATCCAGAAGAAGCTCAGAATACGTGGCAACAATTAGTTACCAGCGTGACTAAACCCGATGGTAATGCACTGACGATTCATCAAGAAGCTAAAATATCACGAGTATTTATGGAAGCAAATTCTTCGATAAATTATCACCTGGAGGAGTCTAGTTATGGTGTATATCTTTTTATTATTGATGGAGAGGTTGAAATAGAAGGGGAGGCTTTAGAAGCACGAGATGCCATGAGTTTATCAGAAATTCAAGAAACAAAAATAAAGGCCAATCGGTCGGCTTATGTATTGTGCATAGAAGTTCCGAATATTAAGTAGAATTAAATAACAATTAAAAACAATAATGATGAATACAATAAAATCAATATTAGCAGCCGTTATCATATTAGCAAGTGTAGGTGTAATGGCACAGAAAGTAGAAATAGATACCGATAAATCGAGCCTAGAATGGTTGGGAAAAAAGGTAACTGGAGAACATAATGGAAGCATTAGTTTACAAGAAGGTTATGTGGTGATGGAAGGCAAAGCCTTAAAAGGAGGTGAATTTGTAATCGACATGAGCAGTATTGTAAATGCAGATATTGAAGATGCTGAATACAAAGCCAAGCTTGAAGGTCATTTAAAGTCTGAAGATTTTTTCGGAGTTGAAAAATTTCCAACAGCCAAACTTGTGATTAGTAAAAGCTCCAAATTCAAAAAGGATAAAGCCAGTGTTATGGGGGAGTTAACCATAAAAGACATTACTTTACCTATTGAGTTTGAAGTGAAAAAAGATGATGGAAAAATGATGGCCACAGTAGTAGTTGATCGTTCTAAATATGATGTTCGCTACGGTTCTGGTTCTTTTTTCGAGGGCTTAGGCGATAAAATGATTTATGATGATTTTACGCTTACAGTGACTTTGGTTACAAAATAAAATAATAGTATCTCCTCAATTTGATGGTTTTATTATCATTAAATTGAGGTTTTTTATGGAATGAAGAATGTGGCAATGAGTGTATAACTGGAAAAGGGGTGTTGTAAATTGTAACTTTGTTGCTTAAATCAGTTTATGAGATTATTAGCGACCATCCTCCTGTTTGTTTTCTCAGTTTCAGTCTTGGCTCAAGGTAATACTAATAAATATTCTATTAATCCTAAGATTGGAATGAGCTATGATGTGAATACAAAACCTTGGAAATCTTATGGCTTAGGGGTTAATATTTTTTCACTTAAGGATATTTATACTGGAAGTTTTCTGCGATTTAATGAGATAGAATTGTTTGGTCCATCGGAGCCTAGAGAGAATAGAAATGATCTTAGTTTCATGCTGGGAAGATATTTTGGGAGTCGTGTTTTTAGATTTGAATGTCAGTTTGGCTTGAGTTTAGTATGGGGGGGGTAATAGAGGAGCAAAATTATACCATACTGTTTCTGGTTATCAATATGCTACCGAAAACTATTCTAAATTAGGACTTCCTTTAAAGCTTGGTTTTAAGCTAATTCCTCTTGATTTTATGAGTATTGGCCTTGATTTCCAGGCCAGTATTAATTCAGAATTTAGCTTTTTTAGCACATTTCTTAGTTTAGAATTTAGTGTTCTGCGTAATAGCATAAAATCCAGACCAATAGATTAACAATAATTTGATTTTTCGATTTAAGATCCCTATAAAATATTGCTATCTTTGCTCCCCTTAAAATAGTTAAGAATAATAATATATAAATTTATGTCAGAATTACTTACCACAAATCTTCCTTATAAAGTTGCCGATATTTCTTTGGCCGAATGGGGAAGAAAAGAATTAGATATCGCAGAAAGCGAAATGCCAGGCCTGATGTCTCTCCGTGAAAAATACGGTGAAACTAAGCCATTGAACGGAGTTAGAATCATGGGTTCATTACACATGACCATTCAAACTGCTGTTTTAATTGAAACTTTGGTGGCTCTTGGCGCTGATGTAAGATGGTGTAGCTGTAATATATTTTCTACGCAAGATCACGCTGCAGCTGCTATTGCTGCTACTGGTGTTCCTGTGTTTGCTTGGAAAGGCGAAACTTTATCAGAATACTGGTGGTGTACAAATCAAGCTTTAAATTTTCCTGGTGGAAAAGGCCCTCAACTTATTGTTGATGATGGTGGAGATGCTACTCTATTAATCCACAAAGGGTATGCTGCTGAAAAAGATGCAACTGTTTTAGATTACAAGCCTGAAACTGAGGAAGAAGGTGAGATTTTAAAGCTTCTTAAAGGATTATTAAAAGAGGACCCTACAAGATGGGAACGTACAGTTGCTGAATGGAAAGGTGTTTCTGAAGAAACAACAACAGGTGTTCACCGTTTATATCATATGTTTGAAAATGGTGAATTATTAGTTCCAGCTATCAATGTGAACGATTCCGTTACTAAATCTAAATTTGATAACCTTTATGGATGCCGTGAGTCTTTGGCTGATGGTATCAAGAGAGCTACAGATGTGATGCTTGCAGGTAAAGTTGTTGTGGTTGCAGGATATGGTGATGTAGGAAAAGGTTCTGCTCATTCTATGAGATCTTATGGTGCTAGAGTTATAGTTACTGAGATTGATCCTATTTGTGCTTTACAAGCTTCTATGGAAGGTTTTGAAGTAACTACCATGGAGGAAGCAGTTAAAGAAGGAAATGTATTTGTGACTACTACTGGTAACAAAGACGTCATTACAGCTGAGCACATGAGTCAAATGAAAGATCAAGCTATTGTTTGTAATATTGGACATTTCGATAACGAAATCCAAGTGGTACAAATGGAAGCCATTCCTGGTGTTGAGAAAATCAATATCAAACCTCAGGTTGATCGTTATAATTTCCCTGATGGACATTCTATCTTCCTATTGGCTGAAGGCCGCTTAGTGAACTTAGGTTGTGCTACAGGTCACCCAAGTTTTGTAATGAGTAATTCTTTCACCAATCAGACTTTAGCTCAAATTGACCTTTGGGAGAAGAAAGATGAGTATGAAGTTGGCGTTTATCGCTTACCTAAATATTTAGATGAAGAAGTAGCTCGTTTACACCTAGCAAAAATTGGTGTGAAATTAACAGAACTTTCTAAAGAACAAGCTGATTATATTGGCGTTAAAGTGGAAGGTCCTTATAAAGCTGATCACTATAGATATTAGAGTTTAGCTTATCGGAACAAGAAAAAGATGTCATCGCTTTAAGCTATGACATCTTTTTTTTTTGTTTTGGTGGCTTTACCTTTTGAGCACCAGTTCATTAGCGCTATCACTATTCCAATCAATCATCATCTGACGGAAAATAGCATATTCTTCTAAGCTCAATGTTCGTTCGTAAACTTCAATCTTTTGAGAATGAACATTCATAGGGCCTTTTTCGGCCATCATATCAATGATGACAGGATTGATGGTTAATGATTTTGTCACAAAGATTTTCCCATCTTTTCTTTTGACTTCTACTTTCATTTTGGCAAAAGACTCGTCATACTCCATTAAAACTTCTTTTTCTACCCATTCCACACTTTTCGGTAGGGTGATAGAATATTCGTAGACCTCCTCAATTGCTTCTACTACTAAAGGAAACTCTCTATTTGCAGGCAAAGTATTAAAATGTTGAGCTGCAATGCCATTTCTCATTTGAGGAAGTTTCCAGAAATAATAATTCTCTTGCTTTTCGATTTTTCCTTCGTCTTTAATGGCAATGGTGAATTTAGCATTTGAGTTTCCTGAGTATGAGGCTTCAACCTTTTTCTCTTTGTCAAAGGCTAAGCCATTGCTGAAGTTCCTAGTAATACTATTGGTGTCTTCATATAAAGCCAAAGCATCGAAACAGCTTCCATTGAGTTTGAATTGTAGCTGACCAAATATTTGGTTATCGGGATCAATAGTGATTTGAGCATTCAGATAAATTCCAGCTTTTATTTTCTTCAAAGTAATGACCTTGGCTGTTTTTAAATCCAGCATTAAATCGCTTGGAAAATCTAAATCCATAGATTTCTGATTGATTTGAGTGGCTGATAATACAAAGCTTTCCGGCCCTTTTATTTGAACCAAAACACCAAAGTGCTTGAAGTTTGCAAGGTCAGCGATTTGGCTGTGCCATAGTTTCTCTGGCATGAACCCCATTACTTTGGCATCAAATCCAGCTGCTTGTAGTGTTTTTGATAGAAGTATAGACTTCTCTATATCATTTCCAATATTAGCATTCCAAACTTGACTTGGAGTTTGAAGCATGTAATTATGCCATTCCATGGGGAAATGTTTGCTCGAAATATTATCTGCAATATATTTCTGAATGTTTAAAGCCAATTCCATTTTAGTTTTGGCTTCTTTTTTCCAGTTATTTACTTTCTTCAATAAACTAGAAGGTAATTGATCATCCATGGCTTTATTGGCATTAAAGGCGTTTAATGCGCTTGTCATATCGGGGAAAGTAGAGAATGATAATGTTGGGGCTAAATTGTAATTAGCAGGAGCGGATTGCTCAAAAGCTCGTTGACTAATTTTACCAAAAGACCATTTATAAGAACGGTATTTACCATTATTAGACTCCTCAGGTTTTAATTCACTATTCATTAATTCGAACTTCAATGCTCTTCTCGCTGGAACTTTAATCACCACTTTGTAATCTTCCACTGGAACACTCTCTGAGAGGATTTCTGTGCCCATCATTTCTGTCATGAATCCAGGTTTTGAAATCACAGAATATTCTAAATAAATGGTACAACCCACATCTAATCCAGTATGGGTAATCACCATTTCTTCCATTTGATTATAGGCTGGATAATCAGAAGCCGCTCTTGGCAAAACAATATTAAATGCGTTTGCAGGAGCCTCCACTTTGCGTCCATTATTCATAATGGTATAGGACTTGTGGATTTTCAGTTTCTGGAAGTCTGGATTGTAAACCACAAAAGTTTCTCCGAATAATCTGTTGAACGCATAAGGAGTAAGTAATTTTACCTCTTTATAGTATTTGAACTCTATGCTGCCATCGGTATGCATAATATGTTCTTTCTTTATTTTCTTGAAAACAGCATCTGTTTCCTGAGTAAAGCCCATTGTTGTCAGAAATGCTATTGTTATTAGGATAATATATTTCTTCATGATTTTTCTTTTTTCTTCGTGCCTCTTGGTGACTTCTTCGTGGTTCTTTGTGTAATAATTAAATCACACAGTAACATTAAAGGAACCAAAACGGCACAGAGTTTTGTTATTTCTTCAAGATGATTTTTTGATCGGCAAAATGATTCTGGTTGAGGACTGCTTGGCGATACTCTGGCCATTCTTCAGCTTCATAAACTCTTTTTCCTAAGCTTATGGTTTCAGAAAACTGGAGTTTCTTTCCATTTAGCTCATATCCACCATCGAAGCTAACGTATTCAGATGAAACTTTATCAGCAGTTGGAAGTGGAAGTGCTTCATCGTATTTAGGTAGTTCAACCTCTTCATTAATTTCTACTAATCGAGAACAACGATCTTTAAATCCGAATTTCTTGTTTTCTGCAGCAGTATTGGTATAAAGATGTGCCATTGCTCTTTTGAATACGCCAGATGCCATTGGAGGAGTGAAGATAATTTCATTCGCGCCTACAAAGGCATAATCTGGAATTTCATAATGATAAGTAATGGAAACGGGTTCTTCTAAATATTTATCATTGTCAGTATGAGTGACTTTAGTTAATCGAGCATTGGGGTGTAGATTTAGTAATTCTTTCTCTAAATTCTTGTCCCATTCTGTGCGTAATCCGGAGAATACTCTTCTCACAGAAGCATCAGATTGCCCTTCGGCAGTGATGGTAAAGCTACCTTTTAGTAAACCAGCTTTATCTAGTTTAGATTTCCCATTGATTCTCACATAATGGTTTTCAGGTGGAGAAATAGGAGTGTACATTAAATCGGCGCCATCGGGTAATCCCATTAAATAACCTTGTTGTTGCTCAGCGCTCGACCATAATTCTCTAACACCGGGAACCCAAGTAGGGTCGAGTAACTGATAATCGCCATTTCTTCTTTTAACCACTGTTACCGAATGGTTAAACTGGTCGGCAGGTACATCATCTATTCTTTCACCAGCCATTGTCATGGCGGCATAAGATTCAAATCCTGCAGCTCTTAAGAATGAAATTAATAAGCTGGCTTTATCCTTACAAACACCACATCTGTCGGTGAAGTTCATCTCTGCATTATGTAAGGTGAACCCTTCTCCTTCGCCCATGGATATGCCCGAATATCTCATATTGTCGGCAACCCAGTGTGTGAGAACAGAAATACTATCTAACTCTGTTTTGCTCCCTTTTAGAAGTTCATTTACAAATTCTTGAACTTCTTGAGTCGGTGTAAAGGCATCATAATCTTCATTTACAGTATAGAACCATTTTCCTTTGGCATACCAATCAGGACTTGTTGACATCAACAGCTTGGTATTTACATTGTTTTTGCTCACCATTCCTGATTCTCTTTCAGCAGGCATAATGTTTCTTTTCGTAAATATGTATTCAATGCGCTCCCCTTGGAATTGTAATTTGGAAGTTAACTCTCCATAAAATATCTCATACTGCAACATTTTATCCTTAGGGATACTTAAAACATACGTTTTTTCCAGTATGGGTTCGTTGCTCCAAAAAGGAACGATATCATAAAAATGGCCTCGCATTGGAGGTATATATTTGTCATTGTCATCATCACTAGCTCCTTGTAAAAGCGCATAAGTATAGCCTTTTTTAAAGGTGATGATTTCTAATGCATCTCCTGGCTCTAAACGACCAACTTCAATCATCTTTTCACGTGCTCCCCAGTAAATAGCTCTTGCTGGTGCCGCATAATCTAGTACTGGGTTTTCAATGGTTTTAGTATCTCCATTGGCTTTATGTATAATTACTTTTTGAATTTCCACATAAGCAGAAAGAGGATCGTAACCCACTTTTACCACATGGTTGTTTTTTGCACCTTGTAAGGTTAAGATTTTAACCAATTTATGCATTTGGTAATAACTAAGACCAGTAGGTTGCATTTCAACAGAGGTGCTGTCAAAAATCACTACCACATCAGATTTAGGAAATGTTTTGGAATCTCCTGCTTTAGCGATGAGATCTTGCATATTCTGAGCCTGAAGTATCAGCGCAAAGAATAACATAGCCATCATTATGGATATTTTTTTCATGTGTTTGTTTTTAAAAGATGGGCTAAGTTAGGAATATTTGTAAAACAAAACCCATTAAAACGACCTTAAAGACATCGTTTTAATGGGTTATAAATTAACCTGAAAAAAGGTTTAACAGCTAGCTTGGTTAAGCATTCTCTATTTTTTAGCTTTAATAGAACAGCCTACTGCTTTAGTTAGGTTAGGTTCAGGTTTCTTACCAGCTAAGAGAGCATCAATGGCATCAGACAGATAGGTTTTTTCCACCAGTGATGCATCTTTTGAATTATCATCAATGGCTCCTATATAGGAAACAACAAATTTGCCATTTTCATTATTTAACAAATAAACATGTGGCGTTTTTGTGGCTCCATAAACGGGATATACTTCTTGATTCTCATCGAAAAGATAGGGGAAAGAGAATCTTTTTTCTTTGGCTCTTATTTTCATGTTTTCGAAAGAGTCTTCAGGATAGGAGATGGGATCATTAGGGTTGATGGCCACTACTGGAAATCCTAAGTCCTTATATTTCTTATCTAAGGCAATAATTCTGTCTTCATAGGCCACAGAAAAAGGACAGTGATTACAGGTAAAAATGATTACGACTCCTTTTTCAGAACTATATTCTGAAAGAGAAACCATTTGGTTATCGATGTTTTTCAAGTTAAAGTTCATGGCCTCATCACCAATTTTATAGCCTTGAGCAAATGTGAAGGAAGTCACTAGAAGCAATAATATAAAAAGATTAATTTTTTTCATTTCATTTTAGTTTAATTTCGGTAATATCTATAAGCTCTGAATAGGTTAAGGTGGAATTATAGAATTCCTTTTTTTGTTTTTGAATGATTTGTGTGACCGGAATATCGCCATCCCAATCTTTATTTACTTTATTAATCCAAACATTAGCATCATCATCTAATACTACCACTTCTGCTTGAATTCCATTTTCTCTAATAAATGGTTTGACTCTTGAATCAATCTGCGAAGGAAAGTCTAAGCTGACTAAAATCATTTTAAACTTCTGATCTTTCAGTAAAGTATTCAGTTTGATAAAATCAGGAAGTTCCTCTACACAGGGTTTACACCATGTGGCCCAATAATTGACCAAATATAAGGTGTCTGAATCATTCATGTATTTTTTTTCTAATTCATGAAACTTAATGACTTCAATGTTTTGACCCATAACTATAAGAGGAGCCAGTAAGATGAAAAGGATAAATGTTTTAAAAGATTTCATAATTCCTTATTATTAAGTGTGATACAAAAATACAACAAAGAATTCGCTTTTGTTTTCTTTTACTCAAACTGAATTTATAATGAATTGTTATTATTCATCATTTAGGAAATCTGTGATTTTTAGATACTCTTTAAACCTTATTCAGGTATATTGGACTTTTTAATTGTTCTTTACTTCATGTTTGTTTTATATTTGTCTAAAATTATCCAAATTAAATAATCATGATAAAACAATCTTTACTAATTGTTTTAGGGCTGTTGTTGACACTGCCTTTTGCCTTAATTGGCCAAAATGAAACAAAAGAAGCACCGAAGTCTGAAAGTAATACTTTTATTTATAGGCCTAAGAAAGGGGAGTTTCATATTGGTATTCAAGATATAAGAGTGAACTTTTATGAAGGTGAGAAGACCTATATTAACATATCACCAAGAATTGGATATATGATATCTAATAAAGATATGGTATTCGCAGATGCCTTTTTTTCTAACCTATTTGTTTCTAATTCTTATAAAAATTTTGAATTTGGTCTGAATTATAGAAGATATTTCAGAGAATTTACATTTCAACCATTTGCTCAATTGGGGATAGGTCATGGGCATATAGAATATCCTAGTTATGATTTTATTGCCGATAGAGATGATGATTATATATATGTAAATATTGGAGTTGGAGTATCGTATCGATACAAAAGATGGTCTTTTGAAACGGGTTTAGAAATATTGTTAAATGACACAAATATTCGTAATGTTTCCATAAAGCCTATGCTTGGTGCTTCTTTCTCTTTCTAGTTTAAGTACCAAGAGTGCCAGGAATTGAAGAAATCAACATCTTGGTATATTCGTTTTTTGGGTTTTTATATAACTCATCGGCTTCTTCTATTTCTACAAACTCCCCTTCTTGCATTACCATGATTCTGTCGCTCATATATTTCACCACTGATAAATCGTGGGAGATGAACAAGTAAGAGAGCTGGAATTCATCTTTTAAATCGTTGAGGAGGTTGAGGATTTGAGCTTGCACTGATACATCTAAAGCGGAAACCGATTCGTCACAAATGATAATTTCTGGTTTCATGGCAAGCGCTCGAGCAATGGAGATTCTTTGTCTCTGCCCGCCTGAGAAGTCTGAAGGCTTTTTGTTAAATTGGTCTTGAGTGATTCCTGTTTTCTCGAGTAATAAAAGAGCCTCTTCTTTGGCTTTAGTTTTGGAGTAGTTTAAGTGGACCAACATGGGCTCCATCACTGTTTGACCTATGCTGATGGCGGGATTTAATGAGCCATAAGGGTCTTGAAAGATGATCTGCATTTTCTGACGAAATTGCCTCCATTCTCGATTTGAAAACTGGAGGATATCTTGCTTGTCCCACCAGATTTTACCCGATTCACTTTTTAGCAATCCCAATAATGCTCTACTCAAAGAAGTTTTTCCGCAACCCGATTCACCCACCAAACCCAAAGTCTCGCCTTTGTATAATTCAAAGTTGACTGATTTTACAGCTTGATGTCTTTGTTTTACCCTCCCCAAAATATTTTTTTTCATCACATAAGAAACCACCAAGTCTTCTATCTTTAACAGAGGAGGTTTGGAATACATGTTTTCATGAATAGCCTTCCTTTTTTTTGGAGCTATATAAACTATTTCTTTAGATTGGTGGCCTTGCAAGAAATCACTAACAGATGCTAATCTTCTTGGTCTTTTGTCAAGAGGAGGTCTGCAAGCCATTAAGGCTTTTGTATAATCATGTTGAGGGTTATTCAATACTTGCTCCACTTTTCCACTTTCTACTAGTTTTCCTCTAAACATGACTGCAATTTCATCTGCGATATCTGCTACTACTCCAAGATCGTGTGTAATGAATAATACACTAGTATTATACTTCTCTTTGAGGTTTTTAATGAGATCTAAAATGGTTTTTTGTACAGAAACATCTAAGGCAGTGGTAGGCTCGTCGGCTATTAAGAGTTCTGGTTCATTGGCCATAGCCATGGCAATCATTAATCTTTGTTTTTGTCCACCGCTGAGTTCATGAGGATAGCTTTTATACAATCTTTCAATATCAGGAAGACGAACGGCTTCCATTATTTGAAGAACCTTTAATTTGAGCTCTTTTGCAGATACTTCATGATGTATAGCGATAACTTCACTTAATTGCTTACCGCATTTTTGAACTGGGTTTAATGCGCTCATGGGTTCTTGGAAAATCATCGAGATTCTATTTCCTCTCAATTTTCGGAACTTTTCTGGCTTCATTTGTAATAGCTCCTCTTTTTCATTATCTTTGAGCTGCAGTATGATTTGGCCCTCAGTGATTTCTGCTTTTTGATGGAGTAGTTGCATGATAGCCATAGAGGTGATGGATTTTCCAGATCCCGATTCTCCCACCAATCCTACCGTTTTACCACGGGGAATGGTTAAACACAAATCATTAACCACCACTTTTTTGCTTGTGGCTTCAGGAAAAGCTATACTTAAATTTGATATCTCTATGGTGGATGTCAATAGAATGAAGATTAAAGATTAACGCATCAAATATAATCATTATGATTCAATCCTTGTTAGAAGATTTTTTGAATTTGATTTACCCCAGAACCTGCATGGCTTGTGGTAATACCTTGTTTCGTCATGAGGAAGTCATTTGTTCTCACTGTTTGATTCACTTACCTAAAACCTTCTATCATAAAGACCCTAAAAACCCCTTATTGAGTTTGTTTTGGGGAAAGATTCCAATCGAGATGGTATCTTCTTTCTATTTTTATAATAAAGGAAACAAGGTTCAGAATCTGATTCATCAATTGAAGTATAAAAAGCAACCTGAAATTGGGGTTTATTTGGGTAAAAGATATGGCGTTTTTCTAAAGAAAAGCGAATGTTTTAGGCATGTTAATTTGATAATTCCAGTGCCTCTTCATCATTCAAAGCAAAAAATTAGAGGTTATAATCAGGCAGAAATGATAGCAAAAGGTTTGTCGGAAAGCATGGATATTCCTTATGATTATACTAGCTTTATTAGAAGTTCTGAAACAGAAACTCAAACTAAAAAAACCAAACTCGAGCGTTGGGAAAATGTGAAGAATAAATTTAAAGTAGAGGAGGTCGATAAGTTGAAAAATCAGCATATTCTATTGGTTGACGATGTGATTACCACAGGGTCTACTTTAGAAGCTTGTGCACAGGTGTTATTGGAAGTAGAAGGAGTAAAAATTAGTATGGTGAGTATGGCAGCTGCTCATAGATAGTGCTTGCCAGAAAACGCCAATTTCTTCGTTACTCTTGTTTTGAAAATAGTTATTTACAAATGTAAACGCCTGATTTTCAAAACTGCGAAAACCTCGAACTTGACGCCTTCTGACAAAGCACTCCAAAAATCAGTAGTTTTCTTGCTGACACTAGATAGTAGTTTTAAGGGAATTGCATAATTATTGAAATTGGACTATTAAAGCCAATCTTTCATCTAACTACTTCGTTGCCTATTTTTTAAAGTCCTCATTTACAATAGTAAACTGTGGGTTTGAGAAATCTGCCGCCTCGTATTTGAATGAAGTATTAACCTATTAAATGGTCTTGCTCTATTGCATAAAAAAAAGATGTCATCGCTCTAAGCGATGACATCTTTTATCTTTTTTTGAAAATTGTTTTACTTCAAACCACGCTTTTTCAAAAGAGGATCAATACTTGGCTCTTGGCCACGGAAGTTTACAAATAACGTCATTGGGTCATCTGAACCACCTCTTGAGATGATATTGTCTCTTAGGCTTTGACCTAATTCACGGTTGAATAAACCTTGTTCAGCAAATGCTTCAAAGGCATCACTGTCTAATACGGCTGCCCAGATATAAACATAATAACCAGCTGCATATCCTTCACTACTAAATGCATGAGAGAAATAGTTCGTTCTATATCTTGGAATGATAGCATCAATTAAACCCAGTTCATCCATAGTGTTTTGCTCGAAAATATTCATGTCAACATCTGCTGCTTTTGGTGCAGTATGATAAGCCATATCTAATAAGCTAGCAGCTAAATACTCTGTAGTCACAAAGCCTTGGTTGAACTGGCTACTCTTTTGTAATTTCTCTATTAAATTCTGAGGAATCAATTCACCTGTTTTATAATGAAAAGCATATAGCTCTAACATTTCTGGTTGTAAAGCCCAGTTCTCCATAATTTGAGAAGGAAGTTCAACAAAATCTCTTTTCACTGAAGTACCACTAATGCTTTGGTATTCCACATTAGATAAGAAACCGTGTAAAGCATGTCCAAATTCATGGAATAATGTTTCCACTTCATCAATACTTAATAAAGATGGAGCATCGGCTGTTGGTTTAGTGAAATTACATACGTTTACAATAATTGGAGCAACAAAATCTTCTCCAGCACCTGATTGCTTACGATAAGCTTCCATCCATGCGCCACCTCTTTTTGAGCTACGAGGGAAGAAATCAACATAGAAGATACCCACATGAGTTTTTCCATCAGCTTCTAAAATCTCATAAGTCTCAACATCTTTATGATAAACGGGAAGGTCAGTTCTTTTCTTGAATTTAAGGCCATATAGTCTACCTGCCAATTCAAAAGCACCTTTTTTAGTTTGCTCTAAAGAGAAGTAAGGACGCAATTCATTTTCATCAAGGTCGAATTTTTCTTTTCTTAATTTTTCAGTATAATACCACCAATCCCAGCTTTTTAATTCACCTTTTACGCCACTTTTATTCATGATGGCTTGTAATTCAAAAGCTTCTTGTGTAGCTTTTGCTAATGATGGTTTCCAAAGATCCATTAATAGTTTATACACATTTTCTGGAGTTTGAGCCATGTTTTTAGCAATGGCATATTCTGCAAAATTGTTGAAACCTAATAGTTGAGCTTTTTGTTCTCTTAAAACTAGAATCTCAGCAATAATTGTATTAGTACTATAAGGTTCTTTTTTGCCTCGATTCATCCAGGCAGTATAGAGTTCTTCTCTTTTTGCTCTGTTATCGGCATATTGCATAAAAGGAATCCAGCTTGGCTTATCTAATGTGAAAGCCCATCCTGTTTTACCTTTTTCTTTAGCGACAACAGCTGCTGCTTCTTTTACTGAGGCTGGTAAGCCTGCTAATTCTTTCTCGTCTTCTATCAACATGAAAAAGTTATTACCTTCTTCTAGTAATAAATGACCGAACTTAGGATATAAAGAAGCTAATTTTTCATTGATGACTCTTAACTTTGCTTGGTCAGCATCGTTTAAATCGGAACCTCCTCTAATAAATCCTTTGTATAATATGTCAAGCAATGCTTTTTGTTCTTGGTTTAATGCTTGATCGTTTCCTTTTTCGACTTCGATATTCATATCTTTTTGTTGATCAGCAACGGCTTTCACCTTTTTAAATAAACCAGCATTGAGCATGATGTTGTCTTTGTGGTTAGCCAATTTTGGTGCGATTTTACCAGTAATAGCTGTTAAGTCGGGGTTAGTGTTAGCTTCAGTTAAGTTGAAGAATACACCACTCACTCTTCTTAAGTCTTCACCACTTTTGTCTAAAGCAATAATGGTATTCTCAAAAGTAGGAGCTTCAGTATTGTTTACTATAGCAGCAATCTCGTCGTTTTGAATTTCAATGGCTCTTTCAAAAGCTGGCATATAATCAGCTTCTTTTATTTTATCAAATGGAGGAACGCCAAATGGAGTATCCCACTCTGCAAAAAATGGATTTTCAGTCATGTCTTTTTCTGGGGCTTTGTTTTCGCAAGCCGATAGCATAATAACTGCCATCAACAATAATAAAGATATCTTTCTCATTATGGATTAATTATTAACGTTTGTTAGAAAGACAAAAATAGAGGTTTAGAATGAGCAAAATGATAAAATGACACATTTACCCATCAAAATGGAACAGTTCTAATTTGCTATAGCAATGCAAGCAAACCTTAGCTAACTAGTATAAGCTGATTAGGATGAATGGTTACTAGGTTTGGGAATCTTTTCTTTCCCCAGTTATATAATTCTATAGACTCTTCTGGAGTGAGCATTTTATAAGCTTTCTTAAGTTCTTTCTTGAATAGACTCGTATCAATAGTCATTTTTTCAAGTATCATTTTACAATAATGCAACATAGACTCAGTTTTTTTTGATGCTTTATTAAATAACTGGTCGAGCTAATATTTAGTATAAATGGCTTTGTTAAGAAAGATTAAAAATACAAAATGAAATATCCATTATCAAGTTATACAAGGCAAAAAAAGGTTGGCAGATAGCGTTTACCCTTTTTTAGCTCTGAAAGAAAAATAAAAACTATATATTTGAAATAAATTATAGTCAGATGAATAAATATGCCATTCTCATTTTTGCCCTTTTGTTTAACATCAGTTCTTGTATGATTGCTCAGGAAAATGACAATACAGTAAAAGTCTCCTCTTTAGAAAGGAGTATTACCAAAGGAAAAGATATTTATATATCAGGTGCTATAATAGAAGGTGAACTTGACTTTACAAAGCTCACAGATTATTATGTGGAAGGACCTCATATTAAAAGAGGAACGATATCATCCTCAATAACTTTCATCAATTGTTCTTTTTCAGATAATATTCTGGCATATAAGAGTGAAGGAAAAACTGATCATAGAATCAGCTTTATAAAAAACATTACTTTCATTAATTGTGAATTTAATGCTGATGTTATTTTGAAAGAAATTGTCGTGAATGGGCTTGCCAATTTTTCAAAGAGTACTTTTGAAGGTATTATAGATATTGAAGGTGCTGATTTTAGAAGTATTGACAATTATTTTGCTGAATGTATTTTTAATGGCAAATTTAAAGCCCAAAGAACTTGTTTTAATGGTAATGTTAATTTTTTGAAATCAGAATTCTTTGGATTGGCTAGTTTTCAGCATGCTACTTTTAATGGAGATGTTCAGTTTGGGGCATGTGTGTTTTATGACCATCTAGATTTATCTTTAATCAAAGCCACCGATAATTTTATTATGAATTACGTGATTTTGCATAAAAAAGCCATTATGAATAATGGAAATTATATGGGAAGAGTTGAATTTCAACAGACTGTTTTTAATGCACCAATCGAAATGAAAGGAAATGTTTATACTTTTCCTGTGAAGTTTAATAATGCTATAATTGAAGCAGAAATCTCAGTTGACAATTCCAGGTTTTTATCTGGAATGCCTGAACTTGATAATATAAATAGTGATAAAGGTCTATCAATTGATTTTTCAAAAGCTCAAATATCTACCTTACAAATAATACAGAATTAATTTAAAATATCGCGATATGAAAAATATTAAATACCTTTCAATAATAGGCACTATAGTATTTGCCTTTGTTATGTCAGTAAGCCTTTCTTCATGTGATAAGGATGGAAACTTGTTACTTGAAGACGAAGAATTGGCAATAGTATTAGGTTGGCTGTTTGATGGAGCAACAGATGAAAATCACGAAGAGATTGAAGACGATGTGGTTATTGATCCCGAACCTGTTGATCCCAATGATTTACCTAGTTCAGTTAGTATGCTGTCTAATTTTCCTCCTATTGGTGATCAGGGTCAATATGGAACCTGTGTATCATGGGCTGTCGGTTATAATTTGCGCACAGCTTTAGAAGCACAAGACAAAGGTTATTCAAGTACTGATTTACAAGATCCTTCCAAGCAATTTAGTCCTAAATATTTATTTTGGGCTATTCCTAATAATTTAAAAGGTTCCAGTTGTGATGGAACAAATTTTGAATATGCCTTTGATGTCATGTTATCTTCTGGAATAGCTACACATTCAACTGTTCCCTATGAGAGTTTAGGCGACTGTTCTTCAGCTACCCAATCTTCTTGGGATAATGAGGCTAATAATTTTAAAATTGATAATTATAGAGAGATTCCCGAGTTAACTCAAAATAGTCAAGTGGATTCAGAAATAAAAATTAACCTCTTGAAAAAATATTTGGCCCAAGGACGTCCTATTGCTTTCGGTGCTAAATTGGGAGATAATTTTATGTCCTGGAATTCCGATGATGTGATTTCTTCAGATTCTTATGCCTATAATGGTCAGCATGCTTATCATGCCATGACTCTTTCTGGCTATAATGACAATAAAGGTATTGGCGGAGGAGCATTTGAAGTTGTAAACTCTTGGAATACTACTTGGGGAAATAGTGGTCGTATATGGGTTGATTATGACTTCTTTGTTGACGAGTTCTGTTTTGCTGCTTTTGTAGCGGCAATAGAACCTGGAATAGGTTATAATCCTGAAGAAGATAATTCAAGTGGAAAAGACCTTATTGCTTGGAATCTTATTGATGAAACGAACCCAGAGAGTAGTAGTCCTTTAGATAGAGTTATTACCTATGAAGTTTATAATATTGGCCAGGAAGCCATTCTTGCAAGTGAAGATTGGAATATATCCTATGTGATATACAATGCTTATGATGCTAGTGAATTCGATATATTAATCTATGATTATTATTCTGATGATTATGGAAATTATGGAGAAGATGGGCTTTTAACAGAAGAAATGGGAGATGTTTATGGTATGGCTGCTAACTGGTGGAATTATATTGATGTGCCAGCAGGAGCTGGTGTGGCTGAAACACTTTATGGAGAAGAGGATGCGTCTTTCTATTTTCAATATACCATACCAGAGTATACCGGAGACTATTACTTAGTGATGATTGCTGATGGTTTTGATGGTATAAGTGAGTCAGATGAGACCAATAATTATTTCTATTTTACTGGTGCCGATGGTGAACCTCTTAGAATTGAAAATGGTATCATTACAGGTAATGTGAAAAATTTGAAAAGCATGCAAATGACAAGCAAGCCTAAAAAGGGAGATAGCTCGCCCATTCCTACTGCTCGTACGCAACGAAACCTGAATACCTATAGACCTCACCTCATTCAAAAGGTAATAAAGTCACAAAAAGAAAGTGGTGAATGGCAAGAAAGATTGAATAGATTTAAATCGGAAAACCCAGCTGCGAAAAAATATAAAGTAAAGAAATAGCATTAATGACTATTATAAATTGAGAAATAAAAAAAGCCAGATTTATCTGGCTTTTTTTATTTGTTTTATTTCTGCTTAAGAGTGTCCACCAACCACAATTCTCATGATCTTTAAATTCAAAGCAAAGAATTGATAAATCTGTACAATTAAACACCTTCTCCAAAACATAGTCCATTTTGAGGGACGGGTTGCGAAGGACTGATTGCTATAAGGTGTGTTTTTTAACCTTTCGTGTAAATTAGCCATAATAATATATTTTAGTTTTTTTTATTCGGGAATTAATGACCAGCCTAGTTTAGCTTTAGCCTTATAAAGAAACATATAATGCATAAATAATTTCATCCAATGGCCAGCAAGTCCTACAACACCAACTGTTTTGCTAATATCTCTACCATATTTTGGATATTTTTCCCAATCAGGAACAATAGGAGAAACAGTCATGGTAGCAGCTTGACCAGATAATGGGCCATAGCCGGCAGATACAATGCATGCAGCTCCTTGTTTTGCCATAGAAGCTTTGTGAGGATGGCCTTCTCGACCAGTTTTTATTCTGTAGGCGATATTTTCTGCTACAATTTTACCTATTACTCCAGAAGGCATTCCTGTTCTTGGAGGTGTTGGGAAAATGGGAGTTCCGTTTTTACTTTTCATGGGTTTTGACATTCCATGAGGAGGTGCAAAAGCAATTCCACTGGCATACATATTATCATAGGCAGGGCTCTGATAAATTTCTGGCCAATCACTAGCTTTCCATTCGTCGTATGGTTTGCCACTATAGTCTGCATCTACTTTCATCATACCATTTGGTACAAATACTTTAGCAGTAATATCTTCGCCTTTTTTATCGAAGGCTTTCATGTTGGCTCCTTTAAAACCAGGAATGAGCATGGAGAAATCAAATTTTTGTTCTTTCATTTCACCATCAAGATTCTCGTAATACGCAATACCTTCTTCCACCTTGTAAACTCCTGCTCTCTTAATCCAACTGATACCATACTCCGCTAAAATCGATTCGGTAAAAACTTTAGTTGGAGTTATATAGCCTCCTCTTTTTACATAGGCTCCTCCCATTCCGAAATCACCTAATTCGTACTCATTGGTGATCCAAACGATATCTGCCATTTTCTGGAGTTTTCGTTTATTGATTTCGAAAGCAATATTTAAAGCATATTCAAAAGCAGCCCCTTGGCAAGTCGCCATTCCATGTCCAGTGCCAATTAAGAAAGTTTGGTGTTCCCCATTCTCCATTTTTTCCAATGATACTTTTAGGTTTTTCCATGCATGGGCTGCATGGTCGTAAGTACAAACAGAATTTGAATATTTATCGGGGCCTAGGCCTTCAGTTGCTGCAAAGTTCAAAGTTGGACCAGTTCCATTTACCAGATAATCATAAGCCACATCTTCTTCTTGACCTTGCTTCTCGGGGTCTACATATTTGATCCTTACAAAGCCCGTTTCGTTTTTGTCATCACCTTCTGGGTGAATAGACATTCCTAGGGCTTGTTTATATTGGATGCCTTGTTTGTCATAAACTGGTTTTAGTTTGAAAATAACATCCTCTGGTTTCATCAAGCCAACGCCAACCCAGATATTGGATGGAACCCATTGGTAATTACTATTGGGACTCACTACTATTACTTCGTGTGTTTTATTCAGCTTTTTGCGTAAATATAAGGCGGCCGTATGACCAGAAATACCTGCGCCAAGAACTATAACTCTTGCCATATTGTTAGATTTTGATTAGTTTTGACTATTTCCGAATTAAATGTGTTGTTATTTAAAAATGAGCTGCTTACAAAGTTATGAAAAATATCATTGTAGCGCATTGGTCGCACTAATTTATTTTCTAGAATTTAGTTAAAAACCCATGTAACACAGATATATCAGTAGATAGAGCTTTGCATAAAAATTCGAATAAGACTAGTTTTGTGAATTATTTTGGTATTTATATACCTAAATTAGGAAGGCGTTTATAGACTTTTGGGTTTGTATTTGATATGGTTTTTTAGTTTCATTACTTCAAACCGAAGCGTGAATTGATAAAACTGGATGAGATTCTATTTAAAAATATACTTTTTCGAAATCCAATGTAAAAATAAACCTCGACTCATTAAGAAGGCGATAAATGCAAACCACAATCCATGATTTCCAAATAAAGGGTATAGCACAAAAAATAGAGGAAAGAACACAAAAAGAGAACTTACAATCATTGAATTTCGCATAGGTACAGCTTCTGTAGCACCTATATAAACCCCATCCCATATAAATGCAGCAAAACTGATGATGGGCATGATTCCGATCCAGATAAAATAAGGTTGGGCACTTTGTATTAAATGCGGAAGGTCGGTTAGTATTCCCATGATTTGACTTCCAAAAAGAAAGTATAATAAAGAAAATGGAAGGCTGATGAAAAATCCCCAAGTAAAAATTTTGTAGACCAAAGGTTTGAGGCTAGCATGTTTGTCTTCACCAATATGCTTTCCAACTAAAGCTTCCGCGGCATTTGCAAATCCATCAATAAAATAAGTGAAGAATAAAAAGAATTGAAAGAGGAGCGTATTGATGGCTAGTATTTCTTGTCCCATTCGAGCTGAACTAGCGGTAAAGAAGGTGAGGCTGACAAGTAAAAGAATAGTGCGGATAAAGATATCTCTGTTTACACCAAAGAACTTTTTCAATTCAGAGGATTCTAGCATTTCGATCAAAGTCCAATTTTTCCACATGGGTTTGCTTCTTTTTATCAGTACAAATAATCCAGTAGTAAAACCTATATATTGAGCTATTAAAGTTCCCCAAGCCACGCCTTCCGATTTCATATCCAATCCAAAAACGAAAATGATATTAAAAAGGATGTTCCCAATGTTAATAAGTAATGCTAAGTAAAGAGGAGTTCTGGTGTCTTGCCTACCAATAAACCATCCCATGATAGCATAAAGGCCTAATGTGGCTGGAGCGGCAAATATTCTAATGTGAAAGTATTTTAAAGCTTCTGAATTAATGGCTTCACTAGCTCCTAGCAAATTTACTCCAAGTTTACCTATTGGGATTTGTAAACTCATTAATACTAAAGCCACAGAAAAAGCGACCATCATCGAACGGCTGAAAACCTGAACAATCTGATTGCTATTGTTTTGGCCATGGGCTTGTGCTACAAAACCGGTTGTACTCATCCTTAAAAAACCAAAACTCATATAGATAAAGCTAAAAATACTACCACCAATAGCAATGGCATTTAAATGGATTTCAGAATCCATGTGCCCCATTAAAGCTAAATCTACCATCCCCACTAGCGGAACAGAGATGTTGCTGAGTATATTGGGGAGGGCTAGCTTTAAGATCGGATTTTTCATTTTGCAAAAGTAGGGAAGCTCTTGAAATGAAAAAAGCCAGAATTAAATCTGACTTTCAAAGACTCTTTTTACTAAATTAAGTCATGCTATGCTATGCCATAGGAGAATAGGAATTGGTAGCTTGACAACAGGTGATTGGGCAAACAATAGGTGGTGCTAAAGTAGAAATTCTATTTCCACAATTGGTGCATTTCCAGGTATAAGCTTTCGGTAAAACTTGGTCTGCATATTTTTCGAAGGTGTTAATTTCGCCGCAGCACTCAATATGGCATACCGTAGGTTTAATGTCCGAAACTTCTCTGTTTCCACAGTTTGTGCATTTCCATTCTGTCATAATTATTTGTTTTTTAAGTGAACGGCTAAAGTTACTATTTTTCGTTTAACATTCATTAAAAATAATGTGGAAATAATATGCTCGTAATTTACTACATTTGGCATCTCTAAAAATAAAACAGAATATAAAATGGCAAAAGTTATAGGCTTGGGAAATGCCCTAGTTGATATCATGACCCCTTTGGAAAATGATAATATATTATCTCAAATAGAATTTCCAAAAGGAAGTATGCAATTGGTGGATGCAGAAAAAAGCAATGAAATTTTAAAACTCACCTCTCATTTAAAAAGTTCTTTAGCTAGTGGTGGTTCCGCAGCCAATACCATACATGGAATTGCCCGTTTAGGCATGGAAACAGCCTTTGTTGGTAAAATTGGGAATGATGATTTTGGTAGAATATTTAAAGACGATCTAGTAAAAAGTAATATAAGCCCTTCTCTATTTTATTCTGAAACAGAGACTGGTAGAGCAGTAGCCATGGTTAGCCCAGATTCGGAAAGAACTTTTGCTACCTATTTAGGTGCAGCTGTTGAGCTTTCTGCTGACGATATTCAACCTGAATTGTTTAAAGGCTACGATGTTCTTCACATTGAGGGATATTTAGTATTTAATGAAGAGTTGATTGAGAAAGCCGTTAAAACTGCAAAAGAAGCAGGTTTGAAAGTGAGCTTAGACCTAGCAAGTTTCAATGTGGTGGATGCAAAGTTAGATTTCTTAAAGAGAATGGCAGACAACTATGTTGATATTTTATTTGCTAATGAAGAAGAAGCTAAATCGTTTACAGGCTTTGAAGACCCTAAGAAAGCTTTAGAAGCTATAGCTGAACAAGTTGATATCAGTATAGTAAAAGTGGGAAAAGATGGTTCTTTGATTTTGAAAGAAGGTAACACAACCCGAATTGAAGTTATAGAAGCCAAGCCAATTGATACAACTGGAGCAGGTGACTATTATGCTTCCGGGTTTTTATATGGATATCTCAATGGATTATCTTTAGGCCAAGCAGGAAAAATAGGTTCTTTACTAGCCGGAAAAGTAATTGAAGAAATGGGAGCTTCCATTAATGATAATACTTGGGTAGAAATTCTAGAAGAAGTAGTAAAAATTAAGGCCAGTTAAGGCCTAGGAAAGGCTTGGTTGAATCATTCTAAACTATGGATTGAAAATCATTTAATTGCTTGTGCTATTTCCTTTTACAAAGTTTTTAAATAAATTTGCAAGCCTTTCAAACAGAAAATAATCTTTTTTAATTAAAAATATAGCAATATGAAAGTATATAAAACAGATGAGATCAAAAACGTGGCTCTTGTTGGCGGGGCGAAAAGCGGGAAGACTACTCTTGCCGAAGCCATGCTTTTTGAAGGAAAAGTGATAGACAGAAAAGGTTCAGTTGACGACAAAAACTCAGTTTCTGATTATCGCGATATTGAAATTAAAAAACAGAACTCTGTTCACTCTACAATCATGTATACTGAATTTGACGGAAAAAAAATCAATATTATTGATACTCCAGGATTCAATGATTATGTTGGTGAAGTAGTTTCTGCACTTTCAGTAGTCGAGACCGCATTATTAGTAACAAATACTCATGTAGGAGTTGATGCCACTACAGAAAATGCATGGCGTCAAGCTGAGAAATCTAATTCACCTGTTTTATTTATTGCTAATCAATTAGATCACGAAAAAGCTAATTTCGATTCAACTGTAAGTCAGTTGAAAGAGTTTTTTGGTGATAAAGTATCAAGAGCTCAGTATCCAGTCAATGCCGGTGAAGGTTTTGATAGCATCATCGACTTAGTGTTAAATAAGATGTTGAAATTCCCTAAGGGTGGCGGAGCATGTGAAATTGTTGATATTCCTGCTTCTGAAGCTGATAAAGCTGCCGAATTATCTTTGAAGTTAATGGAAAATGCTGCTGCTGGTAGTGATGAGTTAATGGAGAAGTATTTCGAAAATGATAAATTGACTCTTGAAGAAATGAGAGAAGGTATTCGTTTAGGTATGAGAACCAGAGCTATCTTCCCCATTTTCTGTACTAGTGCTAAAACTGGTGTAGGAGTTAATCGTTTAATGGATTTCGTTAATCATTCTTGTCCTGCTCCATCAGGAAGACCTAGAACTGCTACTGACGGAACGGTATTTACTTGTTCTCAATCCGACCCTACTGCATTCTTCGTTTTTAAAACTAGTGTAGAGCCCCATATGGGTGAGGTTTCTTACTTTAAAGTATATGGTGGTAAAGTAACCGAGGGAATGGATTTGATTAATTCTCGTCATGGTAATAAAGAAAGACTGCCACAATTAATGGTAGTTGCTGGTAAGAAGAGAGATAAGGTTGCTGAAGTTTATCCTGGTGATATTGCATCGGCAATTAAATTAAAAGATACTAAAACGAATGATACTTTGGTTGATGCTAAAATATCAGGATTAAAGTTTGAGCCTATTCCGTTCCCAGAGCCAATTGCTAGTACTGCTGTAAAGGCTAAAGCTTCTGCTGATGATGAAAAAATGGGTTCTATTTTGAATGACATGCGTAAATCTGACCCTACAATTATTGTGGAGCACAGTAGAGAACTACGTCAAATCATCCTTAAAGGACAAGGTGAGCTACATTTAAATACCATCAAGTGGTATTTTGATAATGTTTATCATATTGATATTGAATATTATGCTCCTAAGATTCCATATCGTGAAACGATTACGAAATCTGCTTATGCAGACTATCGTCACAAAAAGCAATCGGGTGGTAGTGGGCAGTTTGGTGAAGTTCATATGTTCATCCAACCTTATTCTGAAGATATGCCTAAGCCTACTGACTTCCCAGTTAGAGGAACAGAAGAGCATGAACTACCTTGGGGTGGTAAATTAGTCTTCAACAATTGTATTGTTGGTGGTGCTATTGATGCACGCTTCAATCCTGCTATCCTTAAAGGTATCATGGAGAGAATGGACCAAGGACCTCTTACCGGTTCTTATGCTCGCGATATTTCAGTTTATATTTATGATGGTAAAATGCACCCTGTAGATTCTAATGAGATTTCATTTAAATTAGCGGGTCGTTTTGCATTTAGTGATGCTTTTAAGCATGCTGGACCAAAAATTATGGAACCAGTTTATGATTTAAGTATTAGAGTTCCTGAAGACAACATGGGTGCTGTTATGACAGATATCCAAGGAAGAAGAGCGATGATTATGGGTATGGAAGCCGATGGTCATTATCAAATCATTAAGGCTAAAGTACCTTTGGCTGAAATGCACAGATATTCTACTTCTTTAAGCTCCTTGACTTCTGGTCGTGGTACATTTAGTATGACTTATGACCAATATCAGCAAGTTCCTACTGATGTTCAGGATAAACTATTGAAAGAATACGAAGAGTCTTTGGATGAGGAAGATTAGTCTTCTTAGAAGATTCTTATTTAATTAAATAAATTTCTAAACTACTTGCACAAGCCTCCGATTTTCGGAGGCTTTTTTTATTTCCTTAACCACCAGCTCAATAAAAACAAATTCCCAATAAATAGAACCATTAATATTATGACAAAAGTGGAAATCATGAAATTTCCAATAATTTGAAATAAAAACAGCATAGCGATGCCTATTATGGTGATGATGGTTCCCCCAAGAAATTCATTTTTCCAAGCTAACCAAATGAGCAATAGAAAGAAAGGCCAAGGTAAGGCATTTGGACTGTTTTTGAGAATAGCCATAAAATCATTACCATATGCTTCGGCACCAGAAAGCAAGGCAAATATAAAAATGAGGATTCCAAAAATCAAACCCAATATGCGGGCAGTTAACCGAGAGAAATTAGCCCATTTGAATGTTGAGGACATTGACATCTTTAGCTTTTTTTCTCAAAGATAATGGCTTTGAGCTGAAATGTCAAGAACTCAAAAAAAGGGAAGAGTTTTATTTTACGATCACTTTCAGGTCCATAAATTCAACGATGTCGCCCTTGACGAGCTTCTTTCTTTTTCTAAACTCAGCCTCGCCATTAACATTTACATCGCCTTCACTTATGAATAAGTTAGCTCTACCACCACTTTCTGCCCAGCCTAAAAGCTTTAACAGTTTATTTAACTCAATAAACTCTTTTTGTCCTAATTCAAACTCCATTATTTCTAAATTTGTGGCCTCAAATATAGAACAAATGCGCAATCTGAATCTTAAAAATATCTTTTTCTTTTTATTAGTGGGTTTTATTGTTTTGGCCTTCATTCCTTTTAAAGAGATAGAGCCCATCACTTATGTAGAAAGAACAAGTGGAGAAGAAAGAATAGAGAAAGTTCCCGGTGAAGCTTGGCTTTATTGGCTTTATTATAATCCGGTCGGTGAGTTGAGTTTAAATACCATGGTAAAGAATAAATTCCTTTCTTCTTGGTATGGCCAGCAAATGGATAAGCCTTCCTCTAAAGAGAAGATAGAGGACTTCGTTTCGGATTTTAAAATGGATTTGTCAGAAGCCGTAAAGAAGGATTTTGAAAGCTTTAATGATTTTTTCTATAGAAAATTAAAAAAAGAAGCCCGGCCAATCAATTTAGACTCCTCAGTTTTGGTTTCTCCTGCAGACGGAAAAGTGTTGGCCTACTCCGATATTTCTAAACAAGACTTCATTGTGAAAGGTTATAGATTCAATGTCTACGATTATTTTCAGAATGACGAAATAGCTCAAAAATATGAAAATGGTAGTTTAATGATATTTAGACTTTGTCCAACAGATTATCATCGATATCATTTCCCAATAGGTGGAGAGGTAGCTTTTGAATCTAAGATAGATGGAGATTATTATTCTGTTTCGCCCATTGCATTAAAGAAAAAAATAAAATTGATTGCACAAAATAAACGTGAGTATACAGTCATTAAAACCGAAGATTTTGGAGATGTTATTATGTCGGAAGTTGGAGCTACCATGGTCGGAAGTATGGTTACTACTTACTCGGACCCTTTCATTGAAAAAGGACAAGAAAAAGGATATTTCAAATTTGGAGGTTCAACAGTGATATTGTTTTTTGAGGAGGGTAAAATTGAAATAGATTCAGACTTATTATTAAATAGTCAGAATCAAATTGAAACCTCTGTGTTGATGGGTGAAGGAGTGGCTCGAGTAAAGTAGTAAATAGAGAAAACCAAAAAAAGTGTAAAAAACAATCTATTTGAATTTTTAAAATTACATTTGCCGCCTTAAAATAGAAAATATGCCAACTACTATAAAACAAAATAAACGTCTAAAACCAGACTGGTTGAAGATAAAAGTCCCAATGGGAAAAACCTATATCGGAGTTAAAGAGATCATTAAAAAGCATAAGTTAAATACCATTTGCACCAGTGGTCATTGTCCTAATATGGAAGATTGCTGGGGACGTGGAACCGCTACATTAATGATACTCGGTGATGTTTGTACTAGAGCTTGTAGATTCTGTAATGTGAAAACAGGAAAACCAGAAACTGTTGATTATGATGAACCCAGAAGAGTAGCGGAATCGGTGAAACTATTGAATCTGAAACACGTTGTTTTAACTTCGGTTGATAGAGATGATATGGAAGATGGTGGAGCTGCTATTTGGGCTGAAACCATCACAAAAATCAAAGAGGAGATGCCAAATACCACCATTGAAAGTCTAATTCCAGATTTTCAAGGTGATTATGAAGATTTAAAAACGGTGATGGAAAGTCGCCCAGAAGTGATTTCTCACAATATGGAAACAGTTCGTCGCTTAACCCCAAAAATGAGAAATAAAGCCAAATACGATACCAGTTTAGAAGTGATTAAAAACATTGGCGATTTTGGTTTGGTGAGTAAATCTGGAATTATGGTTGGAATTGGTGAGACACAAGAAGAGGTTCTGGAAACCATGGATGACCTCAGAAAAGTAAACTGTCAGGTTTTAACCATTGGTCAATATCTACGTCCTAGCGATTGGCATTTCGATGTCGTAGAATATGTGCATCCAGATATTTTCGAAATGTATCGTAAGTCTGCATTAGAAAAAGGGTTCCGTCATGTGGAGAGTGGTCCATTGGTTCGCTCCTCCTATTTAGCCGAAAAGCATATTCATTAAACCTCGAAATTAGAACCAAATGGAAAACACAACCTATTTTTCAGATTTAGAAGGGCTATCTGAATATCAAGAAGTTTGGGACAGGCAAGAGAGTTTGTTCGATGAGTTGATTGGATTAAAAAGACAAAATTTTAATTTGCCACAATGTGAGAAGTTAGCCGAATTTCAGCATTTGATTTTCTGTCAACATCCTCATGTATATACTTTAGGCAAAAGTGGTGATGCACAGAATTTGCTAATTAATCAAATAGAACTACAAGCTCGCGATGCTCAATTTATAAAAACCAATAGAGGAGGAGATATCACTTACCACGGACCAGGGCAATTGGTAGGCTATCCTATTTTTAATTTGGAACAGATGCAAATGAGCGTAAAAGAATATATTTATAATTTGGAGGAGGCTATCATTCTAACGATTGCCGATTATGGATTAAAGGGTGGTAGATTAGAGGGAGCTATTGGCGTTTGGTTAAAAGCTACGGATATTTTGCCACAGAGAAAAGTTTGTGCTATTGGAGTAAAGGTGAGTAGGCACGTGAGTATGCACGGTTTTGCTTTAAATATCAATACCAACCTCGATTATTTCAATTATATAAATCCATGTGGTTTTTTAGATAAGAGTGTGACTAGTTTACAAAAAGAATTGGGAAGAGAAATAGATTTTGAGGAGGTGAAAGCCAAAGTAAAAGATAATATGGCAAAAGTCTTTGAGATTGAATATGCAGATTTATAGCTTTTTATTACATGAAGAAACAAGAAACCCCAAACACTAATGATAGCATTTGGGGTTTCTTTTTATGGGTTTAGGATTTCTAGAACATGCCTGGCATCATGCCACGTGCTGCACTTGCCATTTCCATCTCATTCACATTATTGGCACTTTCTAGAGCTTTATTAGTAGCTACTTGTAATAATTCCTCTATGGCTTCCTTGTCACCTTCATCAATAAGTGCTTGGCTTATTTTAATTTCGGTAACTCTACGGTTTCCGTTAATATATACTTGAATACCTTCTGCTTCACCTTTAACAGTTATGGTTTCTAATTTTTGTTTGCTTTGATCCATGGCCTCTTTCATAGGACCCATCTGACTCATTAGTTTATCGAACATCTTTCTAATTTTTACTGCAAAAATAATAGATTTCGTTAATAAAAAAACAAGTTCTTTAGGCAACTTTTAGAGATTAATTTGGCCTTGTTTTTGTGTTAATATAGAATGAAATATGTTTTTTTAAAGAAAAATTAAATTCTACCTTTGCTTAATAATATGAGACAATTTCCAATACATAAAATATTGATGGTGATTACCTTTGTGGTTCTTACCCAGTTTGTGTTTGGGCAAATGTCTAATTATAAATCTCTCTATATATATAATTTTATTAAGCGAATAGAATGGCCAATTATTGAATCTGATGAGAATTTTCATATTGTGATATATGGAGATAAAAACACCTATGAATCTATTTTAAAGATCGCAGAAACTAAATTAGCTGGCGACAGACTTATTCAAGTAGACTATATTGACGAAGTTGAGGATTTGGTTTTAGCTGATTTAATTTATGTGGATTATTCTAAACGTAAATATATTCCTGAGGTTGCTTCTTGGATAAAAAACAGACCAATATTATTGGTTAGTGACTATAAAAACGCAAAATTTACCGATATTAACCTTTTTGAAACTAGTGATGGCCTTGAATTTATCATTAGGCCAGAATTAATTAGAGATAAAGGTTTAAAGCTGAGTGATATGTTAATTCAGCTCGGAAAAATAGAAATCGAAAATCAGTAAAATCACGTAAACAATAATATATAATTAGAACTTAATTTTAACTTTTGAAACCTGAAACAAAATATAATACAAACTTGACCCATAGAAAGCATATTCAGATACTTATTCTGATTCTTGTTTCTCTTGTGATTACACCTGTTTTGCATGCGCAAAAAGAGGTGGAAAGTATGAGTACCGATGAGATCAGAAAAATCACCCAAAGTGAATTGTTGGAAATGCCTTTAGAAGAATTAATGGCCTTGGTGAGAAGGTTTAAGCTTTCTTCTTTGGAGGAGTTATACGAGAAAGTTTTAAACCCAGAAGTAAAGACAGCCTCAAAGTTTGATGAGAAGTATTTTGAGTCCCCTCTTAGTATTTCCGTTATCACTGGTGATGATATTGATGCCTCCGGCGCTCTTAATGTTCCAGAGGCGCTTCGATTAATTCCGGGTTTAATTGTGAGACAAAAAACCAATGGAAATTACGATGTCCATATTCGTGGAAATGATAATATTCCGAGTGGTCAAACTTTATTCTATAGTGAAAACTCTCTAACCCTAGTCATGATTGATGAGCGGCCTGTTTATAATCATTTTCAAGGTGGAACTTTTTGGGAAACATTGCCTGTGAACATGGAGAATATTGATAGAATAGAAGTGGTTTATGGCCCTTCATCTGCACTTTATGGCCCAAATGCAGTGAGTGGAGTTATTCACATCTTCACCAAACGTAATAATGTTGAAGGCTTAGAGAGCCATGTGCAAGCTCAAATGGGCGCTGAGGGCTCGCAAGATCTACAAGCTAACATTGCACTAGGGAATAGTAAATTTACGGCACGAATCACAGCAAACTATCAAAAACTCGATCGCTTTCAAGATGACTATTTTGCCTTTGAAAATTATTTCGACACTGTTAGAAAAGGACGTTATGTTCCTTCCGATTCCATTAAATATTTCGCGCCAAATACAGCAAGTAAATTCCCTAATCCATTAAGATCTTCAGAGCGAAAAGCAGCCAACTTGTTTCTTTATTATCAAAAAGCAAAAGACCAAGGGATAGCCTTTAGTGCAGGAATTCAGCAGTCAGATATACAAAGCATATTTTTCGATACCAGAGAGTTTTCTTTAACAGGCCGACAAAGTTTATCAGGCTATAGTAATCTTAAGTATTATTACAAAGGCTTAAACTTTAATGCCTCTTATAATTTAGGACAACAGAATTTAGCATTGGGTTATCCGGGTTATGAATTTGTATATGGTAATTTTCAATCGAGTATAGAGTATTTATATAAGTGGAAAAACTTAAAAGTATTGCCAGGAATTAGTTATCAATATGTGTTTTATGACGATCAGAGGTATTTACCCGAAGGGGAATCTGGAATTTTTAGTGGTCGACAAGATTTGGGTAATACTGCTGTGTTTATAAGATTTGACTATACTTTGATTGAGAAGTTGAGATTAACTGCTGCTGGACGATGGGAATGGTTTAAATATCCCAAAGATGATTATTTCAGTTATCAGTTTACGGCAAGTTATACTATTGATGAACATAGTGTGGTTAGAGGTGTTTACTCTAAAGCCAATCGTGGTCCTTTTATGTGGGATTATCATGTCAATTTCTCTGAAATATCTCAATATGGGAATACCACCTTAGAAACCAATTATAATAAGAATCTTGATCTTAAATTATTAGAGATGCACCTGTTTGAGTTTGGTTTTAGGTCGCATTTATCGAAAAATGTAACTGCCGATGGAAGTTTCTTCTATAACCAAACTACTAATTATAATCTTCCTGAAGGAGAGCTATATCAAATCAACCAGAATAGTTATTTGTTGGAAGTAACTAAGCAAAACCTTCCTTTAGTTTCCAAACAGATGGGGGCCAGTTTAAGTGTGGAGACTTTAGTATTAAAACATATTCATGCCAAATTGTTTGGAACCCTACAAATGACAAATCTGGATATGGTGACTAGCAGTTATGACCTGAATGACACCTTAATTGTAATCATTAATAACGATTCGAAAATTCATAAAGCTACTCCCAAGTTTACTGGAGGCTTTAATATCAATTATAGAGGAGATTCCAAGATTTCTGCCAATACCGATGTATACTTCTTAAGTACTCAAAATGTGTTTACTTATGATGGAATGAAAAAGATAAACTCTAAAGCCATTGTGAATCTTAAAATCGGCTACCGCTTCTATGGTCAACATCAGGTATTTGTTTCTGGACGAAATATGCTGGCCAACGATGATTATGAGTTTATATTTGGTGATAGGGTGGGAGCTGAGTTTTTGCTTGGTGTAAGCCTTCGCTGGGGTAAAAAGAAATAATGTTAACTTTATAGCTTGCAAAAGAAATCCATAACAAATAGATTAGGCTTGGCCTATGCCCTGAGTACATTGACTATTCTATTGGGTGCCATTATGCTTTTCTTTGCTTTAAATAATAATTACAAGCTGCTGCAAAGTATGGCAGATGTATATTCTCCTTCCACGGCCTTATTACAAAAGTTTTCTTATCAGGTGACCGAAACCAAAATGCTGATTAAAAACTGGGTTTTCGTGAGTCCTAAAACGCATTCTCCCGATAAAATAAGACTTAAACAATTACTGGATACCGATATTCCTCAAATCCTAGATGAATTGAGGGTTTTATCGGAGAACTGGGAAGAGGATGAAAAGAAGGTATTACAACATTTGGAATTATATTTTAATGACAATCTGGTTCCTGCTCAGCAAGAAGTAATGGCGATTCTGACCACCTTCGACGATTATAATAATGCATTATTGGTATTTCAGGCTCAGTCACTGGTAGAAGATGAATCAGACCCTGTGATGTTGGTAACTACTAGCTTAATTGATGAAATTAATGAGTTTATGTTGACATTATCCTTGAAATCTGAGGATGTAAAGGAGCAATCTAAAAAGTCGATGAATGCTTTTAAGCTATTGATTGTTTTTATCGCTGCTTCTATAGCTTTTGGGACTTTATTATTGGCAAGCTATATCAATCGTTCGGTTATTAAACCTTTGAAGGAATTAGATAAAGCTGCTTCATTGGTTCAAAGCGGGCAACTCGATATCCAAGTGAAAGTGGCGCAGAACGATGAAGTGGGGAGTTTAAGTGAGAATTTCAATAAGATGATTTTTGGATTGAATGAACAGAAATATGAACTGGAGGAATTCAATCAGCTATTATTGAAATCCCAGAAAAAGCTCAAAGAAACCAATAAAACCAAAGATAAGTTTTTCAATATTATTGCCCATGATTTAAAAGGCCCGTTCACTTCTTTTCTTTCAGTTACTGATATTTTAAGTAATGATCCTGATAGTATTCCGGAAGACAAGAAGATTTATTTTCTTAAAAGCCTCAACCAGTCAGCTGTGTATTTGGAAAGTTTATTAGATAATTTACTGCAATGGGCGAGAACTCAAAGTGGTACTTTAGAAGTGAACTTGCGGTGTATGCAGCTCGATGATATAGTGAAACAAAACATCCGTCTCCTACAAATGAATGCTCAGAGTACAAAAGTAGAACTGGTGAATAAAATTGAGGAGGGCATCAATGTAAATGCGGATCCTAATTTATTACATACCGTTCTTAGAAACCTGTTGAGTAATGCGGTGAAGTTTAGTGAAAATGGTGGGCAAGTTGAGATTAGTACGAGAGACTTAGACGATAAGTTTGTGGAATTATCCATAAAAGATCAAGGTATTGGTATCGCGTCAGAAGACATTGCTAAGCTCTTCCGAATAGATGTGAGTACCAAGCTTATTGGCGAATCTACACAAAAAGGGACAGGTTTTGGACTTATTCTATGTAAAGAATTTGTTGAAAAGCAAGGTGGCAAAATACGAGTAGAAAGTGAGCTAGGAAAAGGAACTACATTTAGCTTTACTCTTGCCAAATGTTAGATTTTTCTATTAGAAGATAGGTCTAAGGCCATCTTCTTTCTTCCATTTAATACCGCATCCCACACTTGGTTTCTGATTCTTGTTTACCTCTCGTCCAGCTAATATTTTATCTAAGGCTTCTCGTAAATCTTTTCCATTCACCACTTCATTATTTTTAGGACGAGCTTCATCTAATTGTCCGCGATAAACAGCTTTATCCTCCTCATTAAAAATATTATAATCGGGTGTGCAAGCCGCTTGATATGCTTTTGCCACTTCTTGACTTTTATCGTATAAATAGGGAAATGGCATTTCCCACTTTGCAGCATGTTCTTTCATTTTTTCAGGAGTATCTTGAGGATAGTTAATAATATCGTTACTACTGATGGCCACGAATCCGATTCCTTTGGGCATATATTCCTTAGCCAGTTTTACCAGCTCCTCTATCACATGTATCACATAAGGACAATGGTTGCAAATAAACATTACAACTGTGCCATTCTCTCCTCTGATTTGAGCATAATTTAATGTGTTCCCGCTGATGGTGTCAGGAAGAGAAAAATCAGGAGCTTGAAAGCCTAATGGGATTTGTAGGGTTGGAGTTTCTGCCATGGGTTTTTATTTACAAATATATAAATAAGTATTAAAGAGCTTCAAGCCAACGCAGGAACAATACATCATAAACACTATAATATTGTTTTCCATCCTCATCGTATTGTTTGTTTATCAATTCTTTTTTAAGTAAGGATTGAAGGGAACGAATGATTCCAGAAGAACTTCCAAATGCATATTTCTGAATAAAGGCTGAAGAAGTAATACTATAGACCTTGCCTTCTTTTGCAATGGCTTTTATGAGTTTCCATTGGGCTTTTGTGAGCATTTCTCTATAGGTGAAGAAAACCATTTCTTGTTCTTTTAATAATCTGGATGCCTCTTCTTGCCAAGTTTTTGTTGTGGCTTCTTTTTTTGAAGAAGAAAAAACCCTATTGCATAATAATTGAACATAATAGGTGTGAACATTGGTCCAATTTAGTATTTCTGCAACCACTTCTTTGTCTATCTTTTTCTTATATTTCTCAAATTGCTGAACAATGAAATTTTGGTAGATTGCAAAGTCGATTTGCTCTAAATGCAAGAATGCAGTACTTCTGAAAAATGGTTTGGAAGGATTTGAAAAAAGGTCATGCATAATATGTTGCTGACTCCCTGAAAAAATAAAAACTACATTTTTTAATTGCTGAACAATAGTTCGAAGATAAGCATCAGTGCCTTTTTCTGGATAGGAAGTAATCTGTTGGAATTCATCGATGGCGATTAATACTGGTTTGTGATGCTGATCGAGCATGTTTAATAAGTTTCTAATCTGAGTTTTACTTTCGTTTTGTTTCAGATTAAAACTCACATTTGGTTCCCCAGAAAGTGGATCGTAGGATAATGTGACATGTAATGATTTAAAGAAATCCCAGATTTTTTGTCCTATTTTTGTCTTTTCTGGTAGGGTTTTTAAAATCGCTGTCGAAAGGCTATTTAAAAGGTCATTTAGGTTTTCTGTTGATAAAATATCAATATAAATAGTTTCCCAATCTTTTGAAATATGATGCTGTAAATGGTTAATTAAACCTGTTTTACCCATTCTTCTTATGGCAATAAGCGTAGTGGATTGATGATTATTTATGTTGTTTTTCAAACTCTGAATCTCATCATCTCTATCGCAGAAGTATTCTGGACCATAATAAGTAGTTGTAGGAAAGGGTGTTGGTGATTTTTTGCTCATGATTTCATCCTTTTGAATACCAAAGATATGAAAAAATATATAACAAAATGTTAGTAACATTTTGTTACTAACATTTTGTTACTAGAATTGTAGTATATTTTGAATTAAAAGCGTTTGAAAAAGAAAGCTTTAAAAATAATAGCTATCTCATTATTATAAAGACAGCTCGCCTGCCTTGCTGCGAAAGTCAGGCAGGCTACACTTCGGAGTGACAATTGTTCACTGGTGGATTAGGAAGAAGAGGCTTGATTTTTTGCAATGGCAACAAATGCAATGAAGCGAAGAATCTTTTTTTTAAATGGAAATGGTATTGGACAGTATTGCTTTATAAACTATTTAAGCTTTTAAGAGCATGATTATAATCTTCTATCATTTCTTTAATAATTTCTGCAGAAGACATGATTTTATCAATACTAGAAGATACCTGACCAATTTCCAATTCTCCTTCCACTAAATCGCCTTCAAACATTCCTCTTTTGGCTCTTCCTTTGCCAAGTAGTGCTGTCAAATCTTCTTTTGTGGCATGATTGGCATAAGCTTTTTCAACTTGCTCAAAGAATTCGTTTTTCAGAAGTCTCACTGGGCCAATTTCTTTTAGACTTAACTTAGTGTCGCCATCTTTAGCATCTAATATCAATTGCTTAAAAGCATCGTGAGCAGAGCTTTCGGTACTGGCTGCAAAACGACTGCCCACTTGAACTCCATCAGCTCCCAAGGCCATGGCTGCTAACATGGCTTGTCCACTCCCAATACCTCCAGCTGCAATTAATGGGATATTCACCTTGGCTCTAATATTAGGGATTAATGCCATAGTGGTAGTCTCCTCATGGCCATTATGTCCACCCGCTTCAAATCCTTCAGCTACAATGGCATCTACACCAGACTCCACGCATTTTAATGCAAATTTCATATTAGCAATCACATGAACTACCGTAATGCCTTTTTCTTTTAATAGAGCAGTATATTTCTTTGGATTTCCGGCTGATGTGAAAACAATAGGAACTTTCTCCTCGATGATAATATTAATATGATCGTCAATTTGAGGATAGAGAAGTGGTAAGTTGACACCGAATGGTTTATCAGTAGCTTTCTTGGTTTTTCGGATATGTTCTCGCAGTATTTCAGGATACATACTTCCTGCGCCAATTAATCCTAATCCTCCAGCATAAGAAACGGCAGATGCTAATTCCCAACCACTGCACCAAACCATTCCACCTTGAATGATGGGGTATTTTATATTGAAAAGTTTTGTGATTTTATTTGTCATGAATGTATTTTTTGCAAAGATAGAAAATGACAATTATTAGATGATGGGTATTT
Source organism: Lentimicrobium sp. L6 (assembly GCF_013166655.1). Taxonomy (NCBI): domain Bacteria; kingdom Pseudomonadati; phylum Bacteroidota; class Bacteroidia; order Bacteroidales; family Lentimicrobiaceae; genus Lentimicrobium; species Lentimicrobium sp. L6. The sequence goes on along the minus strand of NZ_JABKCA010000055.1, from coordinate 172 downwards.
CTACTTATTATAGCATTGTATATTTGAGGAATGAAAATTCTACTTATGAGTCAAAAAATGACTTTTAATTTTTATCTTAGCGCAACCAATGGAATATTTGCTATCTATGTCGATAATCTAATAACCTGAGTTCGGTTTTTAACTATCTGAAATTCAGTTGTTAATGGTGATA
>NZ_JABKCA010000054.1 GCF_013166655.1 Lentimicrobium sp. L6 | reverse complement strand
ACCTATTCTAATTCAGCTTGATAAGGCAGTCTGATTTGGTGCGAAACTTCAGTTAATAGATAATGGTTTTCATCTGATAATATCCTGCTAAGACTTATTATTCCATTTTGATTGAATATAGATTGCATTATAGTTTTGTTCATGTGTAAAATGATATTATCAATTCGTATATGTATAAAAATCAATTTATTGTTTGTCAAAAATATGGTCAACACTTTTGTCTTTCAATTAATTTCGATAAACAAATCAATTACATTATTAACGAAATAGATTTTAAGGATTTTATCTGCTTTGCGATTTATATTCCCATTTGGAAAGGAATTGCACATAACCGCAACAATCACTAGTTTACCGATAGTTCAACCTTTTTCATCGTAATATTTTTATGCAGTGGATAATAAATTGTAATTTTAGCCTGTAATTTTATTCTTTATGACTATCAGAAACCGACTTACTTATATATTTTCATCAATAACTACCTATCATATTATATTTTGGTTAGCCAATTTCATTTTACTAACTTCCCCCTTCTTTCTAGAATACAATCAAAAAGGAGTTTTTAAAATTGAGAAACTATATTCTGGTTTGATCTATTTTTTTCATCTTATACTAATAGTCTATATCAATTATTCAATTTTAATTCCAAAATATGAAGTTAAACGCAAAACAACTTGGTATTTCTTATCAGTAACAACATCTGTTATTATTGTCAATTTACTATTTATTGGCACTTTTAACTTTGTAATGAATGCCGCATTGAGCTTGAGAAGTGGAATTTGGTTTTTTATATTAGAAATCATATACATCATCATCACATCGTTTTTCAAATTCTTTAAGGAATGGATTAATAAGCAAAGCTTAGAATTAAATATCATTGAAATTCAAAAACAGAAAACCGAAGCAGAACTAGATGCTCTTAAAGCTCAACTTAATCCTCACTTCTTATTCAATGTTCTTAATAGTATATATTCTCATAGCCTCCTTAAGTCTGATATAACTCCTACCATAGTTTTAAAACTTTCATCACTCATTAGCTATATTCTTTATGATTGTAAAACGGAATTGGTTCCTTTAAATAAAGAAATCGATTTTATTAAAGACTATATAGAACTCGAGCAGATTAGAATGGAAAAAGATATTGATGTAAAAATTGAAATCAGTAATATGGAGCACACTATGATTCCACCTTTATTATTTGTTCCTCTTATAGAGAATGTGTTTAAACATGGAATAGGATCAGAGCCAAAGAAAAAATGCTTATCACTCACCATCAATTCATTAAAAGGTGAATTTCATTTCAGTTTAAAAAATTCAAAAGGGAAAGTAGAAAAAATACATAAAAGTGATAAAAGTGGTATAGGAATTATTAACGTGAAAAAGAGACTACAACTTTTATATCCTAATAAGCATAACATAATAATAAATGATAAAGACGACACCTTTGAAGTGGAAATATCCATCAACGGACTAGGCTTGAATAAATAATACAAAATGGAAATTAAGTGCTTAATAATTGAAGATGAACCTGCGGCTATAAGAATTATTGAAAGTTATAGCCAGAACATAAATTATTTAAATATAATTGGGAAATGCAAAACAGCAAATGAGGCAATCAGCTTTCTTAATAAAAATGATATTGATTTATTATTTCTTGATATAAATATGCCCGGAATGAATGGGATAGACTTTTATAAAGCATTGAGGAATCCTCCACTTGCTATAATTACTACAGCCTATCGCGAATATGCTGTGGAGAGTTTCGAGCTCGAAATCATTGACTATTTACACAAACCTTTTTCATTTAATCGTTTCTATAAAGCTGTGCAAAGAGCCGAAGATAAACTTCAAGCAAATCAGAAAAACAAACCATTAATCAAACAAAAACCCAAAGACCATATATTTATAAAAGCCGATAAAAAATTGCATAAAGTAGCATTCCATGACATTTTATTTATTGAATCTACGGGCGATTATTGCAAATTCATTACCACTAGCAAGAATTACATATCACATATAACTCTAAAAAAACTTACCGAAATTTTACCCGATAGTTTTATTAGAGTACATAAATCATTTATCATTCAATTCGATAAAATTGATCTTATAGAAGGCAACACAATTATCATGCATAATATGGAAATCCCTATTGGCTATAGCTATCGTGCCGAATTTCAAAAATTATTATCTTATAAAATACCATAAATTTAAAAGCGTATCCCATTTCGTGTTTTTGATTTACTCATAACTGATAGGGATATTTTTGCCTATTTTTTCTCAAAAGTACCATTTCCTTTTATCGTATTATTTATATTTTAACAGATAGATTCCCAATGAATTTGATACTTTTGAAAGTAATATTCAATTAAAATGTCATTCGACAAATATTCTTTTTATTGATAAATAGGATGATAGAGCCATAAGTGATGTTATCCTATAAAATATTCTGTTAATAGTTCATATTGTTTTGTATATCGAAATAATTATTCTAATAAAAAGGGTTTAAATACTTTTAATCTCTAATAATCAAAAGCAATACTTTTTTGACTTTTAAATATTTACAACAACGAAAAAAGAGAAATTGTACAAAGCTTATAATTGCTCAGAATCGCAGAGAAATGGCAGAGTATTTCAAACCAAGAATTGAATCATAAAGTTTAACAGATGAAATCGTCAACTTCTTCCAGTACATTACTAATATTAACTATAGTAGAATATATGTACTATGTTTTTAGAATAATTAGAGATTACTAAAATGATGGTTATAAGGGAACAATTGTATAGAAATCTGGCATTGAAAATTCTATTTCTGCAAATTCGATCTTAATACATAAATTATGAAAAGAAAAACTATTAAAAAATTATTGATTACGCTAAGTACAATAATTGTACTCATTTTAGCCATAGGTTATTTTGGCTTAAATTATCTGCAAGCAAAACTTGAATCTAGCTTAACAGGTTGCCAACTTGAAAGCAGTAACTTTTATGAAGTTTTAGATTTTGAGTATGTTAATAATTGGATTATTGTAAAAGCAAAAGTGGATGGAGGTGATAAAGAATATCCGTTTTGGTTTGATACCGGTGCCCAAACGGTGTTAATGGATTCCCTACTAAATGAAATTGGTGAAAACAAATACAAAAGATTTTCATTCGGAAATAAACAAGACACCTCACAAAATGCCTTTAACAATGCATTAGTTTCTCTCAAGGAACTTGAATTAGGGGGGGTGAAATTTCGAGACATTGGTTCAATATCAGCGAAAAACTCTAAATGGGGAATGCTTAATTGTATTTCTGCCTATGGAATTATTGGCTATAATCTAATACAAACCTGCGTTTTTCAAATCGATTTTGATAAACAACAAATCACATTAACTGATAATGTCGAAAAGCTGGAGAATTATGAAGAAATACAATGGGTAAACTATAAACCATCAAAGACACAGGAAACACCAATTCTTCCTGCGACATTCAACGACAGTATAAAAATTGATTTGTTTTTTGATACAGGAAGCAGTGGAGGCATCACATTGTCTTCAGAAAAGTTGTATCGAAGTCTTCTTCAACAATTCCCCAATCAAACAGCTGAATACATCTCTAGACCATCCTTACTTATTCGTGGAGAAAAAAATGAGATTGGAGAATCATTTTTATTTAAGGCTTCAAATTTTTCTTTCATTAATAACACAAGTGAAGAAATGATAATAAATGTAAGCAATACTCCTGAAAGAGATTTTACCGGGATTATAGGTAATAGATATTTAAAGAATTTCAATATTACCCTAGATTATAGAAATAGGCGAATAGGTTTCATCCCGAAACGAAACCTAAAAGAACCAATCGATAGCACTTTTGGAATAACATATAAGCCCCTAAGAAATAAATTTGTAGTGTCAAGTATTTATTCTGGTTACGAGCCTGAATTATCAGGAATTATGCCTGGTGATGAGATATATTCAATTAACGGGATCAGAATTGATGAATTGGATTCGGATATCTTTTGCAAATTTTATCGAGGGGAATACATATTTAAAAATAAAGAAGATAGCGTATTATATATTGAGATTACAAAAGGTGATTCGATTATCGCATATAGATTCAATAAGAAAAATATTTTCTTAGGTCGCGATAATTGAGCAGAAACCTGAAATATACATGACTAAGTTTATAAGTGCAGATTTCATAATAAACAGAAACATATTTATAGTCATAAGTACCTAAATTCATGAAAATGCAAAGAAAACTTATTCAAGGTTTTCTGATATATATCTTAAAAATGTAAATATCAATGATATTGAAAACAAATATGATGAGATTTCAATTCTTTCATCACCTAAGTCAAAATAAAAAGTAATAAAAATTACGTAATTAATTATTATAAATAAGAAAAATGAAAAAATTAATTTTAGTCTTTTTGGGATTGGCCTTTTTCACTGCGTGTGATAAGCAGAATGAGTCAGAAATTATGAATCAGGATGCAAAAGAGAATTTACCCGAGCAATTTATTTCTGCTCAAATCGGGAATGAATTATATACATATTCTCCAGGATTAATCAACGAGTATTTATATCAATCTGCTTCTACAGGAAGTCACATTATGGATCAATTGAGTTTATCAGGAATTTCAGAAAATTCTGAGAAAGGAATGCATTTGTTCATTATTGGTAGTCAGTTTCATAATCTCTCATTTCCAGTTAGTCTAAGTCATGTTGAAGGTGTTTCCACCGAATTTCAATTTATAGAATACAATTCACCAGCGGATACTACTTTTGGCATCAATGACGATTGGAGTTACGTTGGGGAATTGAGCCAATTTATAATAGAGAGTTATAATGATAGTGGATTTCTAGAGGGGAAGTTTAATGGTGCAATTTCTACTAGAACTGGGAAATCACTTAATGTAGAAGATGGTTCTTTTCGCGTTAAAATTATTGAAACCGATCTTGCAAAATAACTGAATATTTAAAATCAGAGGAGATGCAATTAGACATAAATACCTAAGTTCATGAAAATAATCATCAAATTTCAAATTGTTGCATTAATTTGTTTTTTCAGTACATATACAATTCTGGCTCAAGAAAAAGATCCAATATCAGATTTCTACGAATATGCAAACAGAGAATGGATAGAAAACACTACTATTCCTGAGAATGTCAGTGTCATTAACAATTGGGGGATTTTATGGGATGAAATAGCCGATCAATCACTTGAAATACTTTCAGGTGATTCGTTATATTATCTTGATGAAGATCATCAATACACCTTAACCCAATTACGTAACTTTTATAAAAGTACAGCTGAATATGGTGACAACGATAAAAAAAGAGTATATCTGGTTCAAAAACACTATCCAATGCTATTTGGGGTGGTTTTTTCCAAAGTAACAATAAATCAAAACAAAGTAGAAAAAATCAGAGAAATCATAAAATATTTAAAGATAGCGTATAAAGAAAAGATCGAAAACAGCACTAAAATTAAAATGAATAATTACGACTTCTTCCTAACCAGATTAGAGGAGATGCAATTTGAGATAGGTGCTCCAGATATTTCAAATCTGCCTAAAATGCCAGTGCTGTCCTCGGATTCCTATAAGAGTAACATTCATAAAACTGAAGAATACAAACTTAAAATCAAAGCATCTTTGCCAAATTGGGTTTCTCCGCCATATGAAACTGACTGTAGGTATATAAAATCTGACAATCTAGTAAGACTATATGCAGGTACCTTATATGCTAGCTGTTTTTCCAATAAAGATGATTATCCTATGATATTTGCTACTCTTGGAAGAACCATTGCCCATGAAATGACACATGCTTTTGATAGCTATGGGAAAAAGTTCAACAGGAATAACTGGAAACAAATAACAGAAGGGCTAATCAACCAATTCAATCAATATACGGTTCAAGAAAATTTCTTTGTGGATGGAAAGAAAACACTTCAAGAAAATTTTGCTGATTTGGGTGGTGTGGAGGTTTCTTTATTGGCATTAAAAATGTATATGAAAGAAAATAAACCTCAGATTTCTACTGAGGAAGAATCAAAAGCAATAAGAAGTTTCTTCATGGCTTTCGCACAGTTTTGGAAAGAAAAAGCAACCTCCGAATATGAAATATCTTCATTAAAAAGAATACACACGCCTCAGAAATTTAGAGCAATTGGACCTATATATAATCAGAATGAATTTTATGATGTTTACGAAATAGATATTAATTCCAAGTACTATATTCCTGTGAATGAACGGCTGAGTATATGGTGATTAATTTTGATAAGTTGAAGGAAGGTCAGCCCTATTTTGTAAAAGTATTGACAAAGGAGAGGCTTACTTCATTTTTAACTTGAATATATAATTCAGAGCTTAACTTTAAAGCATATTAATATGAAAATAAAAATCCTATTTATCTCACTTATTGTGCTACTGCTAGTTTCAGTGTATTATAATATTAAACATGATGACATTTGGTATATAAGCTTTCCGAATGCAAATACCAGACCGACTTACAACACATTCCATAATATAAAGGAAGCACAAAAGATAGCCACAGGCAAAGGTATAAAAGTTGGTGTAATTGGGAAATACTTTGGTTATGAGGATAATAAATATCTTTATGCTGGAGGGAAAGATTTTACATGGAATATGGAATCCTTAAATGATATTGCAGAGCATGGACTATGGATGGCAACGACATTGAAAGAGATTGCTCCGGGTGCAGAAGTTTTTGCACTTTGCGCAAGAGAGAATAACAAAGCAAAGGAGGCAAGGAATATATGTGAGGCTATTGATTGGGCAATTGAAAACAAAATTGATATTTTGACTTATTCAGCTGAAGCCTTTAGTGTTGAGAATAGGACTATAATTGATGAAGCAGTACAAAAGGCTATTAATTATAACATTGTCACTACATTTATTCATTATGATTTGCAGGATAATATTCTTCCATATGGCTTTTTACCGAAACTAACAGAACCTTATGAAAGAGAACCTGATGTAAATATTTTTCATTTCGACTATAATCTCATGTTAACTTTTTCTTATAAAAACTTTCTGAAATTAGATAGGAAAGTAGGAAATAATATTGGAGCCTACCCCTATTTTTCAAATTCATCTATGTCTCCAGTCTTAGCTGGCATTATTGCAATGATGAAAGAAATTAATAATGACTTAACTCCAGAAGAATATAAAAAGGTTATGATAGAAACAAGTATGCAAATAGAATACAATGATTATAAAGTGAGGCATGTTGTTGATGCAAATGCAGCAGTCAATTATTTATTAGAGGAGGAATTATGAAAATTAGATTAGTAATAATAATTGTGTTATTATCAATAATATGTGATATTTATTCACAACAAATAAACAGCATCAACAAACTATTTGAAGAGTTCAATAGTATTGACTCACCTGGAGTTGTTGCTGTACTAGTTCAAAATGGAGAAATTAAACACTTGAACGGATATGGTAATGCAAATCTTGAATACGAGATTCCAATTACATCAAAAACCATATTCCATATAGGATCAGTATCAAAACAATTTACAGCTTTTGCTATTCTTCTTTTAGAAAACCAAGGGAAATTATCACTAGATGATTTTATAGGAAAATACTTAAATGATCTCCCAAAGTTTAAGAATAAAATAAAAATTAGACATTTACTGCATCACACTAGCGGATTACGAGAACTTGAAAAATTACAACAAATTGCAGGGATTACATCAGCGGATCAAATTGAGTCGTCATTTCTTTATAAGCTGATTAAAAATCAAAATGATTTAAATTTCGAGCCAGGCGAGGAGTTAGAATACACTAATACTAATTATTTCTTATTGGCAAAAATTGTTGAATATATTTCGGGTGAAAAATTCCGGGATTGGACAAAAGAAAACATCTTTTTGCCATTAGGAATGAATAACTCACAATTCTATGATGATTGCTCAGAAATAGTTAAAAACAGAGCTTATGCCTATGGTGATTGGGATGGAGAATTGTATAAGGGCATATTGAGCTATTCATATGTTGGGCCAACAAGTGTTTTGACAACTGGAGAAGATATGTGCAAATGGTTGATTAATTTTTCGGAAATACAGCTTGGAAATGAAGCGATAATAAAAAAAATGCTTTCAGCAACTGACACATTAAATTCAGGCGAGCACGTAGATTATGGATACGGCTTTGGTATAAGCAACTACAAGGGTTTGAATATAGCTTTACATAGTGGCCATGATGCAAATTACCGGGCAGGTGTAATCTATTTCCCAGAACATAAAACCGGAATAGCTTTATTAGGTAATTATTATTCAATTAGCCCATATAAGTATGGTTTTGATATGGCTGATATAGTTTTGAAAGATTTCATTCAAGAAAAAAAGGAAGAAGACTTGGAGCCTATGAAAAATGAAGAAGTGGAAAATTATCTTCTACCATATAGCCAATTAATTGAATTTGAAGGGAATTATGTTAGTGAAGAATTAGGAGTACAATATGATTTAAATATAACTAATGACACATTAAGAGCTAGCTATTGGAGAAATGAAGAAGTTTTACTCACACCAGCCGATGAAGACCATTTTGAAGGAAACCAATATTGGTTTAATAACATTAGATTTATAAGGGATGATAATAATATAATTATAGGTTTTAAATTATCCTCTGGTAATGTTCGAAATCTAATATTTACAAAAGTATAACTGATTAGAGAGTGTTATAGCATGACAATATATATGTATGTGCTATCCAGCATAAACAATAATTTTTTAAAGTAAAAAAATGAAAATGAGAGTACTAAATTTGATGATCGGAATTCTACTAATTGTAGTAACACTAAATGCTCAAAACCATAGTAACATAGAAGCAGTGATGGATGAAGGACCTGGTAGATATCAAGTCTTAATAGATCAAGATGATACTATTAAAATTCCTTTTAAAATGCACAATGGCAAACCTTTAATGGAAATTGAAATTAATGGTGCAAAAGCAAACCTTATGATTGATAATGGTGTTTTATGGGAGCAGGTATGGCTATTCGGTTCCCCACTTGTTGATGTACTTCAATTAAAACCGATTGATTCAAAAAGTATTAGCGGTTCAGAAAATGAAAGTTCTACACATTTATACGAATCAAAAAATCTCACATTAAAATTCAATGATATCATTTTTTATGAGCAACCTGTTTTAGTTTCGCCTACAGCGGCAGGATTCGCAAGAATGTTCCCCGATGCTGATGGGCAACTGTGTAATACCTTCTTTAAGCACTTTATTGTAGAGTTCGATTTTATTGAGAATGAAATAATCTTACATAACCCAAAAGGATTTATTTATAATGGAAAAGGGAGCACCCTGGACATGCAATTAACCGAAACCGGCACCTATTCTGTTCCCTTTATAATTACCACAAATGATGGGAAGGTTTATAAGGATAGGGCAGATATTGATCTTGGTGGAATCTATCCCTTTAAAGTTGCCTTAAATACATCTCTTGATATTAAAGCTCCTACTGGTTCAAAAAAACGTGATGCTTTTGGTGGAACAGAATACTTTGCGAAAATTGATAATATGACCATCGGAGATTATACATTCGAACATGTAAACGTTGTTTTTGGAGATGAGAAAACCGCCAGAGTACATCCAAAGAATATTGGAATGATTGGCTTGCCGATGTTCATGAAATTCAATATTATCTTCGACTATTTTAACAATATAATTTATATCGAACCCAACGAAAATTTCAATAAACCATTTAATTAGTAAAAATTTAATATGAAAAAAATTAAGAAATTTTTATTATTCATTTTACTAATCCCTTTTTCTCTTCTTATAATCTTGATAGGGTATAGTTTAATAAATGAAGTAATCAAATCCAGAGATGATTTAACCCATTTCCCTGCACCAGGCAAAATGATAGAAGTAAACAATGCAAACATACATATTTACTCAACAGGAGAAAAAAATGACACACTCCCTACTGTTGTTCTTGAAGCTGGGGGAGGGATGTGTTCAGTAGATTGGCAGTTAATTCAGAATGAAGCAACTAGCTTTATTAGAACCTGCTCTTGGGATAGACCTGGCTATGGGTGGAGTGATATTTCTAATAAACCCCGGACATCTTTGGAATCTGCTAAAGAATTGCACGAAGTACTTTTAAAAAATGGCGAAGAGCCACCCTTTCTGTTAATCGGTCATTCATATGGTGGCCATACTATTAGAATATTTGCAAATTTATATCCCAATGAAGTTTATGGGCTTATATTTCTTGACCCTCGTCCAGATAATATGTTGGACTTGCCAGTTCTGAACGAAATTGGAAATGGTCAAACAGAACAACTTAAATTATTTCTATTCCTATCAAAAATAGGAATTACAAGGTTGATAGGAAAGGATATGATACCAGTTTCGTTCCAAGAAAAATTACCAGACTACCCAACTCAAATCTGTTTTCAACCCAAATACTTTAATGCAAATATTAGCGAAGCCGAAAACATTTTATTAAGTGATAAACAAGTCAAACAATTTGGATTTTTAAATACAATTCCTTCTAAAGTGATAAGGCATGGTATTCCTGATATTTTTTCTGGGCTTTTACCACAAGATTCCATAATAGCAGAAGAAGAATGGAAAAAATCACAAGAGAATATTTCAGCTCTATCACTGAATAGTCAAGTTTGGATTGCAGAAAAAAGTGGACACAATATCCATATTGAACAACCAGAAATTGTCATAAAAGCAATAAAAACCTTGTTAAAAAACTTCTAGAAGAATAAAAAAACAAGGTATTATGCTTTGTGACGAAAATAGTATTAAATAAATAAAATAATTAGATACAAATACTTAATATCTGATAGTTACGCTCTCTTAACTACACCAAATCAGAAAAATAACCATTAGAAAAATTTGAAAAAACTAATTATAGATTAGCCCTCAGTTAAAAAAATAAACCAATCATAATTACTATCAATTAAAAAATAAATCATGATCAGAAAAGCACTAATTTTTCCATTTTTAATTACTGGAATTCTTATTTTAGGAACAATAACAAAAGCTCAAAACCTAATGCCAAATGAGATTATTAAAACGAATTTTAAGACAATTACAAAATTTCAAAAACAAGGATGGTCCAATCAACTATATCAACAACCCGATCTACCTAGACTGGTGAAAAAATATACAAATGACAATAATTCTTGGTTGTATATTTACAATACAAATCATACATATGACTACAATAACAATCTAATTTATTCTTTGGAAACTAATGTTCCAGATAATACAAATAGTATAAAAGACTCTCTAATTTATAACTCGCAGGGAAAACTGACTCAAAAAATAACAAATGCTTGGCAAGATGATACGTGGGTAAATTTTCAACGATCAAATATTACATACAATTCCAATGGTTATAAAACATTAGAACTCATTGAAAGTTACAATGTAGATACTTGGGATACTACTTTCTTTGAGGAAATGAACTTTGAGAATAATCAAATCAGCCAATATTATAGCTTTATGGGTCTTATGGGAATGAAAATCGAGGTGCAAATTGATTTCATTTACGATGGTTCAAATGTTCTACAGGAGATGAACTTTTCTACTACTGATTTTGAAACAGGTGAACTCGTCTACTTTCAGAAATTAACTGACCTTACTTTTGAATCTTATACTGGCAATTACGAAGAAGACAAAATAGAAACGGCGGAAATAAACATGTGGAATAACGAATGGGTCTATTTTGGCAGATTCGAAACAGCCTATGATGATTTGGGAGGCTATGAAAGGTTATATGAAATTTACGACGGATCAGCATATGAAAATTTTCAGCTGGAAACAGAAACTTATGATGAATACCTGAATCTAGTTGAATCCAAAATAGAAATCTGGGAAAATAATTCATGGATTATGGATACTGGAGAAAAGAATACACTGGAATACGAAAACAACAATCTTGTGCAACGTATTATACAAACTTGGAATATGGACAGTAATTCCTATATCGATATGAATATGGAAGAATACGAAGATTTTCTTATTACAAGTAATTCAACTCTATTCAATCAGGAAGCAAACTTTAAATTCCAAGTGTTTCCAAATCCAGCAATTGAGAATGTATATGTCATCTTTGAGAAAATCACTCTATCTAAAATGAGAATTGAACTTTTTGATAATCTTGGAAGATCACAACTGAAAAAAACCTTTTCTACAAAAACTAATAGTTTCGAGTTGGATTTGAAAAGCCTAAAAAAGGGATCTTACCTACTTAAAATTACAACACCTTTTTCCACTCAAACCAAGAAACTGATCATTTCAAAGTAAGTAGAAATTGTTCTAGGAAATAAATACAAATAACAAAATAATTTGAAACCATGAAAACAAATCATTATTACAATTTATTTGCAATGGTAGTATTCTTGTTAGTTTTATTTCAAAACGAGAGAATATTTAGCCAGGAAACTTACTATGTACCAAACATCATACCTAAGACAATCTATTCAATGGATCTTGATTTCGATTTCCAATCAGGTATTTTAACTGGTCAAGGCAAGTTGGAGTTTAAAAATGATGGCAAACGAGCCATTCATATAATTGCATTTGACTATGCTATAAATGATCACCAGTTAATACAATTAAGACAGGATGGATCAGAGTTGAAAACCCTTAGCAACGATGGCAAAAAGAGCTTAAATAATCCTGTCTATTTTATCCTTGATAAACCTATAGATGTAAATGATTCGATAAGTTTGAAGGTGCATTTTAAGCGTCGTTTGTATACCGATATAAATCCAGATGAATTTCAACATCAGAATCTTATTCCGCGTTTATGGTGGGATGGTATCCCTAAATCAGAGGCATACAAGATAAAATTGAATAAATTACCCGATTATAAAATTGCTGTTAGCGGTAGATATAATAAGACTTCAGGCTATTATGAAAACGATAATACAAAGAACTTTGGATTCTTCTTTTCGAAAAAATGCCAGGTTCTTGAAGAAAAAGTAAATGGTGTCTTAGTCCGGGTTATATATCCAGAAAACGGATTGCTTGTGGCAGAACTTGCACTACAATCTGCCAGAGAGGTCATTCCTTTTTATATAGAGTTATGTGGCATATATCCGTATTCATTTTTGAATATTATCCCAGGGGGCTCAGGCATTTGGGGAGGTTACCCTTTTGCATCAGGTATGGTGGTAATTCATGGAATGCAGTTTTTTAACAAAGCATCCGAAAGGCACTGGCGATGGATCACAGCTCATGAAATTGGTCATCAATACTGGGGAGAATATGTTCTAGATGGTGATGATCCATCATGGATCTGGATAGCATTGGGCATCTATGCCGATCGGGAATTTTCACAATATATTGGATTAAGTGATCTCAGGCATCGTGGATGGGCAGAGCAATATTTGCAGGGTATTAGAAAAGGCTATAATACTATTTTTGATCTTCGGCCTGAAGAGGAATTAGAGTTGAAATTCGATAGAAATAATTATGTTATCCATTCCAAAGGCTTTGCTTTTATCAGTGCATTGGAAATGGCTTTGGGAAAGGAAACATTTCAAGAAGCATATAAAGATGCTCTAAAGGATTTCGGTGGAAAACAAATGGGATACAAAGAATTCCAAAAAATATGCGAAAGACAAAGCGGTGAAAAGTTAGATTGGTTTTTTGATCCCTGGGTACGAAGCAATAATTATATTTCAGTAATTATTGGTGATACTAAATGGGAAAAGAAGGAAGAAACCTATTTCTCGACGGTAAGTGTCTATAATGAAGGTGATATGATAATGCCTATCCCAATATATGCTAGCTTCACGGATGGTTCATTTCAAGTAAAAATGAGCAACCGATTATCTCGAAAATGTTTAGTTGAATTTAAAAGTAGTAGCCCAATAGTTGGAGCTACAATTGACCCTAGTGGTTATCTTGCCAACATTGTAAGTCCACCAGAACCAAGAATCGAAAAAGTAATTTCAGATATTCAATCCCTATCCTACATTGGAGCAGGTGAAAAAGCTTATCGTGTATTCCGAAATGCTTGTTTATTGGAAAAAGAAGATATAGGGCAGCATTGGTATCAATTAGGAATGACATTATTTGATGGAGGTTATTATTCTCAATCTGAATATGCATTTAGAAATGCTTCTTTATATGACCAAAAAGAAAATCAGTTTATCTCCTATTGTTGGTTAGGACATTTGCAGGACATCCAAAATAATCGATCAGCAGCGATAGCTAGTTATAAAAAGGCGCTTGAAATTTGGGATGAAGATTCCTATACGAATCCTCAATACAATATAAAAATTGATAAAAATTGGGTGGAAGAACGATTGGTTATTCCTTTTTCATTAGGTGAACCATTAAAATGGTAGGGAACTAGAAAGAAAAGCATGAAGCTTTTATCTATTTCAGGTTACACAAAACAGTGCAAATATTTATTGTAATTTATTCAGCTAAATCTTAACAATATTGAAAATCTAACAGATTAAATACTACTAATATGGATCAAAAAAAAATGAATATAAAAGGATTTTTAAGTTTAATAGCAATAGGTATATTATTATTACTGTTATTTTATACATTTTTCATTATTGGAACAATTGCAATTTCTGGGATGTTACCTGATAATAATTCAGAACCGGGGCTAGTCAGTGAAAACATCGGGTTTTTATTTTTCGGCATAATCAATATGTCTCTTGTGATCGGTTTAATTCTTACTTCACGATGGAATGGATGGAAATTAGCCCTCCTAATGGGGACAGCATATTACGGTGCAGTAACATTTTTAACCCAAATTGAAACTTGGTATTTCATGTCAAATGTTACATTTGACCCAAAACTATTACCTCATCTATTCATAATGGGTTTACCAATAGCTTTTATATATATACCACTAGTAATTTTGATCCTTGGTAAAGGTAAAAACAAAAAAATTGCAGAAACTAAGTCACTAGCAATTATTCCTGTCAAACAATGGATATGGAAATTAACTATTATAGCAATTATATATATATTATTGTACTGGAGTGCGGGATACTTTATTGCCTGGCAGAATGCAGATTTACGCGCTTTCTATGGAAGTCCAGGGGATATCCTACCATTCTGGGAACATACTGCAGCGACTCTTAAGAGTAATGCTGGGTTGATCCCGTTTCAAGCAATACGTGCTATTTTATGGACTCTATGCGCACTTCCAATTATACGTGGCTCTAATGTTAATAAATGGTGGACGGCAATTCTTGTAGGTCTCTTATTTACTATACCTCAAATGTCAGGTCTGATTTTAGAAAACCCATTAATGCCAATAGCTAGTGTACGTCTGAGTCACATTCTTGAAGGGCTTTCAACTAATTTTATATTTGGAATGATTATAGTTTGGTTACTAAATCGAAGACATAATTCAATTAATGATTTGTTAGGAATTAATAATAAAAATCAATAAAATGAAGAAATAATGGATCACATTGTATATTTAGACTATAAAGATAATGAACTACATCATTTATTAGCAGGTGAAAAAACAATGATTATAAGAGGTGCTATGGGTCGGAAATATCCTTATGGAGAATTAAACATAAATGATGTCTTGTATTTCACCGTGAACGATGGTTCTCAAATAGTACGTTCAAAAGCATTAATTCAAAGATTTACATATTCAGATAAGCTATCCAAAGATGAATCTATGGCTCTTGTCCTTAAAAATCAAAAAGCGCTATGTTTAAAATCAAGGCTTTTAAATAGATTTGGAGGAAAAAGGTATATAGTGTTAATTGAGATTAAGGGTTTCATAGTAATTGACCCATTTAAGTTTACTAGATCTGCTTTTGGCAACATGGATGATTGGCTCCCTGTGGGCAATATTGAAGAAGTTAAAATTTGATTTATATTTTTAATACAGTACAGCCGGGTTCTGCGGTTCTGTCGCATTAATCCGACTCAATTTAAAAAATTAAATATATTTAAATATTATACAGCAAAAGAATTAAATGTTCTGAAAGCAGTATCCTTGGGTTTTTCTTTCTGATTCTTTCTAATGATACTATGGTTTCTATTCCTGCTAGTGTTCTTTGGGCTGACTCGAATTCTTTAAATCCAGTATTGATGGCTATTCTCCTCTTGATATTCCGATAATTTTGCTCTACAATATTGTTTAAATATTTACATTGTCGCCATCTAATTTCCTTGAAATTCCGTTTATTATATGTCCTAATCCCTTCCTTATTTGCTCCACTTTTATCGAAATTTATAACCCTTGGTTTTCTATTATTGCCAATGGCATTATTCAAGAATTTCTGAGCTGATCCCTTCATACTTCGTTTGGTTAGTAGGAAGTCTATGGTATCCCCATATTTATCTACAGCCTTATATAGGTAACGATCTTTACCACCAACCTTAATGTAGGTTTCATCCATCCTCCAGCTATTACAAACCTTTCGTTTCCTTCGATGCATATTTCCTTCAATCATTGGAGAAAATTTAAAAACCCATCTTTGAATGTTAGAGTGATCTGCTCTAATTCCTATTATGGAAAGAAATTCCTCTACATCTCTATAACTTAAAGTGAATCTTCATTTGAGATAAACTGCTGGAAGTATAATAATTCTTGGATATCGGTGGTGCTTGAACATCAATTATGGTTTTGTTGGTGGATAAAAATAGAAATTATTTTACTTTGGGTAATTAATGCGGCAGAACCAAATTACGAACGTATAGATGAGCTTATTCTCAATGTGAACATCTAACGCGATATCTTGGTCAGAATGGAAAAAGTATATCAAGTACATAAAGCATGATCATCAAATGAAGTAGATCAAAAATTTAGAATCAAATATAAAACAATGCTAATTGTTTATGAATTAAATTGGGACAAAACAGTTAAAAATGATGAATTCAATTTATTCCTTTGCCACCTTAATTTAGATGTAATATTGAATTATTAAGCAATAATTCTTTTAGTGATTATTTAAACAATATGACTAGAGAAAGAACATTCTCAGATGAAGCTACAGATAAGTATCATTTAATGATTACTTGAACCAACCTGAACGCAGGGATAGGTTTATGGAGAAATAGTGGGGATTTAACATCTAATTAATGTTTTAGTTTGATCATGAAATTAGAAATGATATTGATCTGGAGTGATTAAGTCGAATGCATGGTAGAATATGTGAACAAGTGAATTCCTTTTAATATCTTGTTTCATTGCTGAACGACATTTGTTTATCGAAAATATTTGTTGATAATAAATAATGGCCAGACTTTTACATTTATAATAGGTAATATACCATTTTGATGATATTAATTTATAAATATTTTAAAAACATTTCATGAAAAAAACGATATTAATTTCTTTATTATTTATTATTCTTTACTCACTTAATGCCCAAAAAGATAGCCTCGCTTTTCAAGTTAAAGGGAGAATTATTGACTCGATAAACAACGAAAGCGTACCTTTCTCTACAATTTCGATTTATAAACTTCCCGAAAAAACTGTTGTTAAACGACTGGCAGCTGATATGAATGGCAAATTCAATTTTATTATTGATTCCGCGGCTTCATATACTATGATAATTAGCTCCATAGGTTTTTCTCCTTATGAGATGGAACTTCTTCTAATTAGAGGTGAAAATGAAATCGACTTAGGAAAGATTCTAGTTTCGGGGGCGGCAACAGAATTAGACGGTGTTGAAATAGTGGCACAAAAGCAACTCATAAAATTGGAAGCCAATAAGGTGATTTACAACGTTGAAGTTGATCCGGATGCGCATGCATCAACGGCTCTGGAGATGCTACGCAATGTACCATTTCTATCTATAGATGGTGAAGACAATGTTTTGCTGAAAGGAGCAAGTAATTTCAAGGTTTATTTAAATGGTAAGCTTTCAATTATGCTAACTCGAAATCCTAAAGAGATATTAAAATCAATCCCTGCGAGCAATATTAAACGAGTAGAGGTAATTACTTCACCTGGTGCAAAATATGATGCTGAAGGGATTGGTGGCATTATCGATATTGTCACTTATAAGAGGATGATTTTTGGAACTTTTGGTTCTGTTAACGTAGGAGTAGACAATTTAGGTCGTATAAATTGCGGGGCAACATTTTCAACATCTTTGGGCAAACTTGTTTTCTCACTTAATTTTGGTGGAACCCATTTTAACAATAATCGAACTAAGAATCGCATAGAATCAAAAAGAGAGAATTACAATATTCATGATGCGCATACGATAAATACTTTTGGAGAATCTGAATTTGAATCGATTTTTGGATGGGGAAATGGTAATTTTAGTTATGAAATAGATTCTTTAAACTTAATAAGTGCATCATTCAGTTTTTTTGCTGGCGATTGGAATAGTAAAGATGAGATTTTTAAGTCTATATATAATTCTGAAAATGAATTATACCAATCCTTTAATATGAATAATCCAAGCAATAATACATGGAAACAACCATCAGGAAATATTGATTATCAAAGAATTGCTAAAAGGAATAAAGAGGAGGTCTTAACTCTATCATATAAACTGGAAAACAGCCCTGAAAAACAAATACAGAAACAAACGATAGACTCTGTGTATAATTATAATACCGAAAAAAGAAATTTCTATAGTAAAGAACGTAGCACTGAACATACATTTCAAGCCGATTATGTTTATCCTGTTTTAACATCACACAAGATTGAATTAGGTTCAAAGTACATCAGGAGAATTAATAAAAGTATCGATAGCGCTCAGGTATTTAATTTGGAATCTGATAATTACGAACCAGATACAAGTCAATATTCTGATTTTAAGCATAATCAGGAGATCATTGCTGCATATATTGCTTTTCAAGGTAAGATTAATAAGTTTGGGTTTATAGGAGGACTACGCTGTGAGAGAGCTTGCACAAAAGGTATAGTTTTGTCAGACAAAAATCCTTCATTTGACAACACTAGTTTTGAGTTCGTTCCATCTTGTAGTTTTAGTTTTCAGTACAGTCAGAGAAGCAGCTTTCAATTATCATATTCGAAACGTATACAGCGGCCTAGTATTTGGTATTTAAACCCATACGTTGATGATTCGAATCCCCAATCAATTAGATATGGAAACCCATTCCTTGATCCTGAACATTATCATTCCATTGAATTTAACCATAACCAATTCATGAAGTCGGGGAATATTAATTTTGGAGTTTCATACTCATTTACTAATAATGGTATAGATAGATTATCATGGGTTGAAAATGATATACTATATTCAACATATGAAAATATTGTAACCAAGAAAACATATTACATTTCCGCAAATTTAAATTTTAGAATTAGAAGCAACTTTAACTTTAATGCTAATCTTGGAGCAAATTATAGTGATATAACAAACAATGACAACACTAGTCAGGGTAATTCAGGATGGGGGAACTCATTTTATTTGAGAGGACAATATGAGTTTAAAACAACTTACAAATTGTCATTCTATGGAGGATACAATACTCCTTCGGTTAGATTGCAAAGTGAAATGTCATCATTCAAATATTATGGGGTTTCGATTAAAAAGGAGTTTTATGATGGAAAGTTTAGTATTTCTGCTGGAGCTAATAACTTTTTGGAGAAAGAAATGACATTTAATAGTACAATGAGTAATGAAGATTTCTACTTTCAAAGTTACTACTTCAGACCTAATAGGAGTTTTTCAATAAATATTTATTACAAATTTGGTAAAATGACCAAGAGTGTAAGGAAGACTAAAAGGGGCATAATAAATGATGATGTGAAAGAGGGGGAGAAGGAAAATAATTAGAATGCCTGGTTCTGTAGCATTAATCCTACGTCAAATTAAAAATGAAATATAATTAAATACTATGAATCTGTCGCATTAATTCAAACGAATTCTAAAAATCAAATATAATTAAATATTATACGGCTAAAGAGTAAAATGTTTTGAAAGTAGTAGCCTTGGGATTTTCTATCTGATTCTTTCTTATGGTATTTACGGTTTCTATTCCTGCTAGTTTCTTTGGGCTGATTCGAATTCTTTAAATCCTGTATTTATAGCTATTCTTCTCTTGATATTCCGATGGTTCAGATAAAAATTTCAAAAAAGTCAATATTGACAAAATTAAATCAGTGTGGAAAAAACGCTGAAGTTGACCACCCTTGGCCGATTTAAACTGACCACCCCAGGCCGGACTAAAGTGACCATGTTCGCCGGAGCAAACTGACCACCCTAAAAAAGAACACTCACCTACCCTGCTTAATCCTGCATTTGAGTTGCTATAGGAGCTAGGGAACAAATAAACAAATTAATTTGAATAACTAATTGATAATGTAATGAAAACTTTTCTCGGTGAAACTGAGGGGTGGTCAATCAGATTGGCACAGGGTGATCAATGTGACTGGCTTTTCCACTTTGAGTTTTCAATCTGATTCTTTCTAATGATATTTATAATTTGTATTCCTGTTAACTTCTTTGAGCTGACTCGAATCCTTTAAACTCCGTATTTATCACTATTCTTCGTATCATATTCCGATGGCCTATGAACACGATTTATCAAATCTAAAGAAGTCAATATTGACAAAAATAAAAGCCCCACTTATCAGTGAGGCTCAACTTCCTTAATAAGGTATATTAGAATTTTCAAAAGATTGTTTCTATGGGGGAAGATAAATCTTTCGGTTATTTGGTTTCAATTTTTTCAAAAAGGGCACTCCAGAAGGGCACTCCAGAAAATAAAAAAAGGCTTCGCAATTCGCAAAGCCTTGACAATCTGTATTTTACAAGTGGAGAATAGCGGAATCGAACCGCTGACCTTTTGACTGCCAGTCAAACGCTCTAGCCAACTGAGCTAATCCCCCAATACAATATGAACTTATTTAGACTAAAATTCTAAATATTGCGAGTGCAAAAATAAGCAATAATCCAATCTAGTCAAGTATTTTTAGAAATTTATTATTTCATGCATTTTTTTTGCATAGTTCGCTGCAATTAAATGTATCTTTGTCAAGTTAATAAAACAAGAAAAGCAATATTCTGGGGACGAAATTGCTTTCTTTATTTATAGATATTTTGATCATAAAAACAGCATATTAAAATGAAGGTTGATGTATTATTAGGGCTTCAATGGGGAGACGAAGGAAAAGGGAAAATTGTTGATGTTTTTACACCAGACTATGATATCATTGCACGATTTCAAGGCGGACCAAATGCTGGTCACACCTTAGAGTTCAATGGTGAAAAACACGTTTTACATACTATTCCATCAGGAATCTTTCATGAAACCACCAAAAATATTATTGGAAACGGGGTCATTATAGACCCTTATATTTTTGATAAAGAGATTCAAAAATTAAGACTATCGAATGTAAAACCTGAGAAAAACCTTTTTGTTTCTAAAAAGGCTCATTTAATTCTTCCTTCTCATAGGTTATTAGATGCTGTTTATGAAAAATCGAAAGGTGCATTAAAAATTGGTTCTACCTTAAAAGGTATTGGCCCTTGTTATACCGACAAAATTAGCCGTACTGGTTTAAGAGTTGGTGATTTGACTTGTGGTAACTTCCAAGAAAAATACAACAAGAAGAGAGAACAGCATTTAACGATTGTTGAAAGCTATAAATTTGATACTAATGAGTTTTTAATCGATGGGTTGCCTTTCCCAGAATATGAAGAAAAGTGGATGGCTACGACTGAGACTCTTAAAGCTATGAATTTAATAGATTCGGAGCATTATATTAATAAGGCATTGAAGAATGGTGAACGAGTTTTAGCAGAAGGCGCTCAAGGTACTATGCTAGATGTGGAGTTTGGTTCTTATCCATTTGTTACTTCTAGTAATACTATTGCCAGCAGCGTTTGTTCTGGATTAGGTATTGCGCCTCAAAAAATTGGTCGAGTTTATGGAGTTTTTAAAGCTTATTGTACCAGAGTGGGCAGCGGCCCCTTCCCTACTGAACTTTTCGATGCCGATGGAGAAGCCTTAAGAGATAATGGTCATGAGTTTGGAAGTACTACTGGTAGAGCTCGCCGTTGTGGCTGGTTAGACTTGCCTGCACTTAAATATGCCATTATGCTGAATGGCGTTACTGATTTGGTGATTACAAAGGCTGATGTGATGGATGATTTTGACCATATCAAAGTAGGAGAAAAATACATCTATGGAGAAGAAGAATTAGACTACTTCCCATTCGAAATTAATGATGACAATTTAAAGCCTGAATATTCTATTCACAAAGGCTGGAAACAAGACATCACCAAAGTTGAGAAGATAGAAGATATCCCTGAAGAGTTAATGACCTACATAGCTTTTGTTGAGAAAGAAACAGAAGTACCTGTGACTATCGTTTCTGTTGGACCAGATCGAACTCAAACTATTATTAGAGAATAAGTTCTCGTAATAAGACATAAAAAAATCCCGAATTCAATTGAATTCGGGATTTTTTGTGTTTAATTGAAACACTATCGCTTCAACACTTTTCGTGTTACTATGGATTGACCATCATTAACACTTACTAAATAAGTTCCTGCTGGCAAGTCAGCTACATCCATACTCAAATTGCTTGTAGTACTCATATGCTGAATCTCTCGTCCGCTTAAATCTAAAAGACTGATTTCTTTAACCTGATTAGACTCCTCATTAAATAAAATCTGTAATTCATCTTTTACAGGGTTCGGACCAACAACTAAACCAAGTTCATTTTGCAATTCCGAAGTTCCTACTGTAACAGAACCTACCTTATTGATAATCCAATTATCAGGATCTACGACAACTTGAATGACTGGCTGAGAAATTTCTGTTTGATAAGAGACAAGGTTACTGGTGATAGGAATCTTTATAATAGTATCTTGTCCGGCTCCAAAATTTAATTTCACTTCTAATGGTAAATCAAAGTATGGAGTTGAAAAAGAAGCAGAGGCAGTATGACTTATTGTTAAATGCATACCTGCATCATTATAATAATATTCAACACTATAAGTTGGATATCCTTCTCCAAAATACCACTGCTCAAAATAAGAATCTAAATCTACTCCTGTAAATTCAGATACAGAATTTTTAAAATCGATTCCTGATGCTATTTGGTCTGTGTATTGTTCTGTATAGTCCTGAAGTGCTCCAAAGAAAAGTTCATCATCATCAATTAAATAGCGAAGAGAATGAATAATAGCCGCTCCTTTTTTATAGGTTAAACGACCATCAAATATACGCCATTCATTGCCATAATACACTTCGTTTTCTGGTACATAAACACTTCCATTTGGCTGTTGCATAATATTATTATGTGCTGAGCTCATCCAGGAATTAGCAGTTCCTTGACTATTCAGATATTGGTCTCCCAAATACTCTGAATAACTTGCGAATCCCTCATTAATCCAAATATCACTCCAAGTTGCACAAGTAATATTATCTCCATACCATTGGTGTGCCATTTCATGAGTATTCAAGCCAAACTCAAAACTTCCAATAGTCGTCATGGTTTGATGCTCCATACCTCCACCTATTTCAGCTAAACAATTTCCATACTTTTCTTCATGGAAGGGATACAAACCATAAAGCTCAGATAAAAGCTCCATAATCTCGGATGATCTATTAATATTATTCTGATTATTGGGCAAACAATTTGGATGATCATAAATAAAATTCTGTATTAACACGGAATCACCATCTAATTGAATAGGTTTAGCATACACATTATACTCTTGATATTCAGAAACTGAAAATGACATTAAATAATACGAAATTGGATAGTTTGTTTTCCATTTATATGTTTTTGTCAAGCCTCCATTTTCTATTACCTCGGTCAAAAGGCCATTTGTTCCTACCATTTCCGAACTTGAACAAGTATAGTCTTGGTAAACTGAATCAATTTTATCATTAAGATTTTGACGTACTGGCCACCAGTCACGGGCAGAAAAAGGTTCAGATAAAGTCCAGGTCACATATTTACCATAGGAATTATTATATTCTGAGGAAATACCACTGAAGAAACCTCCTCCAGAAGAAGAATCTCCGTGATAATAAGTGATCAAATCAATATCATCACCTTCTACCATTTCTTCAACCACCAAAAATATTTCGGAATCTACAAAAGTTGGACTAACCAACTCACCATTAAAGCGCATAGAATCTATGGTTAAGGCTTCGTTTAATTCTAAATAAATAGTGTCTAAATTTGGAGATGAAACTTTGGCAAGCATATGAGCAGAACCTCCAACAGCAGTACTGGTACTTTCTACGTTTAAATCCAGATGCACAAAATGCATATCGTACAGATCTGCTACATGAGTAACATCATTGGTCGATTTAAAGCTTTGTTCAAAATGATGTTGGTGACTACATTTTTGATCAATATTCTGGTTATACGGAACCTGGGCAAAGGAGAACATAGCCAATGCCGTCAAAACAAATAGTAAAGATTTTTTCATGGATGTTGTGTGTAAAATTTATGGCCTAAAGATACAAGAATTGACAGTGTCATTTACTAAAAATATGTTAAGCAAATGGTTTTCGGCAACGATAAGAATTTCTTAGGCAAGAAAAATGCTGTCAAAACAAAGTTCAACAGCATTATATATTTTAAAATGAATCTATTATAATTGTATAGACTCAGCTAAATCAAAATCAATTAAGATACGTCCACAATACTCACAAACGATAATCTTTTTACTCATTTTAATTTCCATTTGATGTTGAGGTGGGATTTTATTATAACATCCACCGCAAGAATCTCTTTCAATTGGAACAACAGAAAGTCCATTACGAGCATTTCCACGAATTCTCTTATAAGCTTTTAAAAGTCTGGGGTCAATGATTTCTTCAAACTTCTCTGACTTAATCATTAGTTCTTCTTCTTCAACACGAGTTTCCTTAATAATATCGTCAAGCTCTGATTTTTTTACTTCTAAATCAGTACGACGTTCGGTAAGCTTAGCAGAAGCCTGCTCAATACTGGCTTTTTTCGAATCTAATTCAACAGTAAACTCTTTAATTCTTTTCTCTGCCAATTGGATTTCAAGATTCTGAAATTCCATCTCTTTAGACAAACTATCATATTCACGATTATTGCGAACATTCATTTGCTGTTCTTCATACTTCTTGATTAGCGCTTGGCTATCTACAATAGCACCGTTTTTCTCAGAGATTAGTCTTTCTAAATCCTCAGTTTCTTGAACAAATTTATCAACACGAGTTTCTAAACCTGCTATCTCATCCTCTAAATCTTCAACCTCTAAAGGAAGTTCACCTCTTACAATTTTAATCTTGTCAACTTGCGAATCAATTAATTGTAATGAATACAAAGCGGTAAGTCTTTGTTCATTCTTAATTTCTTCCTCAGTTTTGGTATGTTGAATTACAACTGGTTCTTCAACTTCAACTACCTTTTTTTTCCTTGCCATATGATAATGTTTATTCTATTGCTAAAAGTAATTTATCGGATTTGTCTGATGCTCCGAAATTTGGACTGCAAATTTAGGAAAATTTTCAATAAGAAAATCAGCTATCAAAACTTTAGTAAATTGTTCACTTTCATAATGCCCAATATCAGCAATTATAAATTGCTCATTGGCTTCAAAAAACTCATGATATTTAATGTCCCCACTGATATATATATCGGCATGTGAAGCCTTTGCCGCACCAATTAAAAAGCTCCCTGAACCACCACATAGCGCCACTTTCTTAATTGGTTTTTGCCTTAAAGAAGTATGCCTAACACAACCAACATCCATTTTTTCTTTTAATAAAGATAAAAATACCCCCTCTTCCATTTCTTCTGGTAATTCACCAATAATCCCTGCACCTATACTATCATTTTTATTTTCTAATTGATAAATATCATAAGCTACTTCTTCGTATGGATGGCTTTTTAATAGTGCCGAAATCACTTCCCCTTGTATATGTGCCGGAAAAATGGTTTCAAATTTCACCTCTGCTTCATCATGTAACTGACCTACTTTTCCAACAAAAGGATTACTGTTTTTATTTCCTTTGAAAGTTCCTGTTCCTTCTGTACCAAAACTACAATTCTCATAATTACCAATATGGCCAGCTCCAGCTTGAAAAATAGCTTGTCTTACCTCTTCTAAATGTAACTTAGGAATATACACAGCTAGCTTTTTCAGTGATCCTTTTTGAGAAAGTAATATCTTGAAATTCTGAATCCCTAATTTTTCGGCAATCTTTGCATTTACTCCATGCATAACATTATCAAGATTGGTATGAATCGCCATAATAGCAATATCGTGTTTAATAGCCTTCATCACCACTCGTTCTTCTGGAGTTTTACCTGTCAAACTTTTTAAACCCTTAAATATTACAGGGTGATGACTAATAATTAAGTCAAAATCTCCTTGAATAGCCTCCTCAATGATTTCTTCTGTTATATCTAAACTTATCAAGATCTTTTCAATTTCTTGGCTTGGATCTCCAACTAACAAGCCGGAATTATCATAGGATTCTTGCAATGTAAAAGGGGCCCACCTATTGAGAGCTCCAAGTAACTGGTTTAATTTCATCATATTTATCTATAAAAAACGCGAAGACTTTAACATCACAAAGGTATGGTTTTGAATCTTTTTTATGTCTTAATTTTTATAAAAAATATAAGAAGAACTTTTCTTATAAAATCACGTATAAAAAACTTGAGATCCGTAATACTTAAACTTAAATTTGTGATGTGTTTATCTTAAGAATCTTGCTTTTACCACTATCCCTAATTTATGGGACAATCACCTTCATTCGAAATTTACTTTTCGATTGGGGTGTATTTCGTGTGACAAAACATCAGGTTCCTATTATCTCGGTTGGAAATTTAAGTATGGGAGGAACTGGAAAAACTCCACATGTTGAGTTTCTCATTTCTCAACTTAATGACAAATATCAATTAGCAACACTTTCAAGAGGCTATGGCAGAAAAACAAAAGGTTATGTCATTGCCAATTCCGAATCAGATGCCAATACCATAGGGGACGAACCTTTGCAATATTATCATAAATTTGAAAATATCAAAGTGGCAGTAGATGGGAATAGAAACAGAGGAGCTAAAAAACTTTTGCAAACCCATCCGGAAACAGAACTTTTGATTTTGGATGATGCTTATCAGCACAGATTTATCCACCGCGATCTCAATATCATGCTCTCTGATTTTCATAATGTTTATAAGATAGACCATGTAGTTCCTAGCGGTCAATTGAGAGAATTTAGAAGAGGTGCAAAAAGAGCAGATATTATTGTAATCACTAAAACCCCTGTTGTTTTATCACCAATTACCCGCAGAAGATTCGAAGATGAACTCAAACTTAAAGACCATCAAAAACTCCTATTCTCCAAAATAGAATATGATGGTTTCATAAGTTTTAATCAAGGTAATAAACTCAAGAAGGAGCCAACAGTATCTACTATTCTATTATTTGAAGGAATTGCAAACTCCTACCCGCTTCAAGATTACTTAAAAAGGTTTTGTAACGAACTCATTGTTTTAAGTTTTGCCGATCATCATAATTATACTAAAAAAGATATTGAACTCATTCACAAAACATACACCGATGTTTTTAGTAAAAACAAACTCATTGTAACAACCGAAAAAGATGCTCAAAGACTATCCACTTCGGAACATAAAGATGTACTAAAATCATGTCCCCTTTTCTATATCCCTATCCATGTGGTCTTCCATAATGGGGATGAAAAAGTGCTAATGGATAGCATACAGAATATTTTTTAATCTTTTTACTACTCCTTTAATTTTTGTTTTTCAATACCTTACACAACATCTAGTGCGTCATATCCAAATATTTTAGTACTTTGTATTGCATAGTACTGTGTTTTTATACTATCTTTGCATCGCATAGTATTATAATTTTACCCATGAAAACAAAAGTATAATGAACATTGAGAAAACAAAAGCACAGATGCGAAAAGGTGTTTTAGAGCTATGCACACTTGCTATTATAGCCGAAAAAGACGCCTATGCATCTGACATTATTGACAAACTAAAAAGCTCTGACCTGATTGTGGTAGAGGGAACGCTCTACCCATTACTTACTCGCTTAAAAAACGACGGACTCCTCCAATATAGATGGGAAGAGTCTACCTCGGGCCCACCACGAAAATATTATCAGCTAACTGAATTGGGCGAATCCTCGCTCATCATGCTGAAAAGCAGTTGGGATGAACTCACCACTGCAGTCGACAAAATCATATCTGTAAAACATTAAACGATATCAAGATGGAAAAGACATTAACAATAAATATAAGCGGGTGGGTTTTTAATATTAATGAAAACGCTTACGAAAAATTAACCCAGTATTTTAAGAAACTAAATGCTCACTTTAAAAAAGAGGATGGTGGCGATGAAATTGTGGCCGACATAGAAGCCAGAATCGCGGAGCTATTTAAGGAAAGAACCCCAGAGCAGATTTCAGTGATCACCATGGAAGACGTGGATGATATCATGAAAATCATGGGACAGCCCTACGAAATGGAAGAAGATAGTTCTGATGAGCCTTTTGAGCCAAACAGTCATTTCAACAAATTCAAGAAACATTTATTTCGCGATCCCATTAATGCACATGTAGCTGGAGTTGCATCGGGTTTAGGAAAATATTTCAATCTAGATCCTGTTATTATCAGAATTATCTTTGTGATTTTAGTAACCACTGGTGGTATAGGCATTTTAATTTATTTAGGCCTTTGGCTACTTATGCCTGAAGCTGCGAGTACAAGTGACCGCATCCGCATGGAAGGCAAAAAAGTGAATGTGAAAAACATTGAAAGCAAAGTAAAAGAAGAAACAGAATATTTAAAAGATCGTCTTTCTGATTTTTCAGAAGAAGCCATGGGAGTCTATCATAAAACAGGCCCGGCTCGCAAAATTGGACTTCAAAAAATAGAAACCTTTGTTAAAGCCTTCGGACGAATCATTCTCAGAATATTAAAATTCATTTTGGGACTAATTCTATTCATTTATGGTGCTGGATTATTAGTTGGTTTTGGAATTCTATATCTTAATCTAGTTCCTGAACTAGAATTCGAGGGTTTCTTTATCCAAGGAATGTCTTTCCCTGCTTTTATGAGCAAATTCATTATTGCTAATGAATATGCTTCCATCACTCTAACAGCACTAACAGTTTTAGTCCTCATTCCAATTATTATGATGGTATTTCATGGAATTAGATTCCTATTTAACTTAAAAAGAAACAAAATGGTTGGAACCATAGCATGGCAGGCCTGGGTTGTGGCACTCATTGTTTCTTTAGGGATGAGTTATACTACCATTAGAGCTTATCATAAAGATGCTATAAAAATCACAAAATACGATTTTGAAGAAGTACAATCCGACACACTAAATATCAGATTAAATACCAATTCTTACTATCAAAATATACTATCTAGTGATAACAAAACTGTGGTTTCACAAGATAATAACCATCCCATCCTTCATGATGATGAAATTTATGGAGAACCCAGATTAGAAATTATTGAAAATGATAAAAATAGTTTCGCCCTGAAGCTATACAAAAGCTCAAATGGGAAAAATGAAGAACAGGCTAATATCAATATAGAAAATACTTACTATCATTTTACTATTGATTCAACAGGTTTATTACTGGACCCGTATTTCAAATTAGGCGAAAGTTCTAAATGGAGAAGCCAAGAAATCACATTAAAACTATATGTGCCTGAAGGGAAATCTATTATGATAGATAATAATATCAGAAGGCATTTTAAAATGGATTACCAATGGCAAAGAAACCTCTATAATCATAGAACTAAAGATTCCTATTGGATATTAAATTCTGGGAATTTTGAGGAGGCTAAAGTAGAAGAAGAATCCATTGAAAAGGAAGTCGAGCCAGCACTACCGGTGGCCAATAAAAAAGAAGCACAAGAAGAAATAGAGTAAGAAGCTAGGAGAAAATAAAACAATATAAAGATCATCAATTTACTATAAAAAGCCGACTTTCATACCGAGTCGGTTTTTTCATTTTCAGCCGCAAACAACAACTCTATTTAGAACCATAAGATATTTTCATCAAAATCTGATACTTCCATACTCAATTCAGGAATATTTGTACTTTTGGCGATTGAATCAGCTTTAAAAAGATGTACGAATATATACAAGGTAAATTAGTTGAGAAGAATCCCGCCTATGCCGTCATAGATTGCTCAGGTGTAGGATATTACGTAAACATTTCTTTAAACACATTTTCCCGTATAGGAAAAGAGGAAAGCGTAAAGCTTTTTATTCACTTTATAGTTAGAGAGGATGCCCAAACCTTATTTGGCTTTTTTGATACTTACGAAAGAGAAGTTTTTAGGAAATTAATTAGCGTTTCTGGTGTTGGTCCGAGCACAGGAAGAATGATTTTGTCTTCGATGACTTCTGATGAAGTTTATGAAGCTATAGATACCGGAAACGTGGCCGCATTAAAAGCCGTAAAGGGAATTGGAGCGAAAGGTGCACAAAGAATCATTGTCGATTTAAAAGACAAACTAGATAAATTGGTAACCGATGGCGATAATTTACCATTCCAACACAATACCTTTAAAGAAGAAGCGTTATCTGCATTGATAGCCCTAGGTTTCTCTAAGCAAATGGCTGAAAAAGGTTTAAAGAAAGTCTTTACTTCAAATCCTGAGATTGATAAGGTGGAAGATTTGATTAAGGCGAGCCTTAAGGTTTTATAGAAAATAAAGTGTTAATGATGAACTAAAGGTAGCAATACCATTTAGCAAAAGATATAATATTTAATGAGGTTTTTTACAAGGGTACTGCTTTTACTATTGTTTACTCTGATGTTGCTCATCCCCAATTTTTTAATCCAAAAAATATGGGCTGCACCCATCGGGTCTACCTTATTTTTAAATCCACCAGATAGTACCACTACCGATACTACAAAAAAGGTTGATTTAAAATTTCCTTTTCAAGGAGATGATAACTTGTTTTACACCGGAGGAACCCAACGCTCTAATCTTTTCCTTCAAGACCCCAAAAACATACAACAAAATGTAGTTTTCGATCCTAAAACCAACCAATATGTGGTAACCAATAAAATGGGTGAACTGGATTATCGCCCACCCCAAAGGATGGACATGCAGGAGTACAGACAGTTTGAAGAAGAACAGTCTCTAGAAAATTACTGGGCAGAACGTTCTAATGCCAATAATGCAGGAGCCAATGGAGGTATCATTCCATCTATTCATATTGGGGGTAAAGTTTTTGACAGAATATTTGGTGGAAACACCATCGACATTCGTCCTCAGGGTTCGGCAGAATTAATGTTTGGCGTGGTTAATAACAAACGAGAAGACCCTGCTCTAAACGTTCGACAGCAAAGTGTAACCAACTTTGACTTTCAACAGAAAATCCAGTTGAATGTATTGGCAAAAATTGGAGATAAAATTGAGTTTAAAGTCAACTATAATACCGAAGCCACTTTCGATTTCGAAAACAAGCTGAAATTAAAATACGAAGGCGACGAAGATGAAATCATCAAATTAATTGAAGCAGGGGATGTAACTCTTCCTTTAACCTCTACATTAATTCAAGGTAGCCAAAGTCTCTTTGGTATTAAAACCAAATTACAATTTGGGAAATTAACCGTAACTTCTGTCTTTTCGCAACAAAAGAGTGAGTCTTCATCTCTAACAGTACAAGGAGGAGCACAAACCAATGAGTTCGAGCTTAGAGTTGACCAGTATGAAGAGAACAAACACTTCTTATTGGCTGAATATTTCAAGGAAAACTATGAGCCTTCTTTAAAAGAATTGCCTATTGTTAATTCTAATATCAATATTACCAAAACTGAAGTTTGGGTGACAAACATTGGTTCGCCAACTACTGACAATAGAAACATTGTAGCCTTTCAAGATTTAGGGGAATATAACCCTTATTTCCAAGATTTGTATCCTGTAGCTGGCAACTCTTATCCTGATGACAACTCCAATACCTTAAGAACTTTTGTTGACACCAATGTGGTCAGAAATATCAGCAGTGTCACTAACCACTTACAAGGAAAAGGAATGACATCGGGTATTGATTATGAGAAAGTAGAATTGGCTCGTAAATTAAAAACCTCAGAATACTCGGTAAATACCAAATTAGGTTTTATCTCCTTAAATACCAGACTAAACCCCGACCAAGTTTTAGCTATCGCCTACCAATATACGATTATTGGGGACCCAGAACAAAAGGTATATCAAGTGGGAGAATTCTCCGATGAGGGAATTATTGCTCCAAATACGCTTATTGTAAAACTTTTAAAGAGCACCTCTGTTAATACCTCCATCCCACTTTGGGATTTAATGATGAAGAACATTTATAATATTGGAGCTTACCAAGTTAATAGTGAAGACTTCATTATGAACATCCTCTACACAGGTGGCGAGGATGGTGTTTCAAAAGGATATTTACCACAAGGAGGAGAAGATATTAAAGGAGTGCCTTTGATTGAGGTGATGAATTTTGATAATTTGGACCAACAAAGCAACCCTTATCCTGATGGAGTTTTTGACTTCATCAATAATGCTGCTACTAATGGAGGAACAATTCAGGCTTCTAATGGGCGGATATTCTTTACCATGCTCGAACCATTCGGAGACTATTTAAGAACCAAATTGAATGATGATGCCTTGGCAGATCTATATTGCTACGATAGTTTATATAGTTTAACCAAAAGTGAAGCCCAACAATATCCTGCAAAAAATAAATATCTATTAGAAGGATATTATAAATCTTCCTCTGGGTCAGAAATTTCATTAAATGCACTTAATGTTCCTGCAGGTTCAGTACGCGTGACAGCAGGTGGAATTCCTTTAACAGAAAATGTAGATTATACCGTAGATTATACTTTGGGTAGAGTAAGAATTATTAATGAAGGTATTCTGAATTCAGGAACACCTATTAATATCTCTATGGAAAGCAATTCTGCTTTTGCCATTCAACAAAAGAGAATGATGGGAGCCCATTTCGATTATGAAATGAACCCCAATTTACATTTAGGTGGTACTATTTTAAACCTAAGTGAAAAGCCAATCACTCAAAAAACCAATATTGGTGACGACCCTATTAATAATACCATTTGGGGACTAGATATGAGTTACCAAAAAGAATCGCGGTGGATTACAAAAATGGTGGATAAATTACCATTAATTGAAACCGATGCCCGTTCATTAGTAACCTTAAACGGAGAATTTGCTCACTTTTTACCTGGTCATAGCCGTGCCATAGGAAACAGTGGTACATCATATATTGATGATTTTGAAGGAACAAAATCTACTATAGATTTAAAAATGGTTTCCCGATGGGTATTAGCCAGTACTCCTCAAGGCCAAATAGATCAGTTCCCTGAAGCAGCACTTAATACTGGACTGAATTACGGTAAAAACAGAGCAAAACTAGCTTGGTATATCATCGACCCATTATTCTACGATCAAGGAAATCTGCGTCCACCAAACATCACTGCCGATGAGCTATCAAAAGACGAAGTTAGACAAGTATTAGAAAAAGAGGTTTTCCCCAATAAGGAAACCCCCAATGGATATCCAACCAACATTCCGGTATTTAACTTGGCCTATTATCCTACTGCAAAAGGACCATATAACTACGATGTAGAACCCGTTGCTGGAGGTACTGCTGGTATAGATGAGTTTGGAAACCTATTAGATCCTGAAAGCAGATGGGGAGGTATCATGCGCGAAATTGAAACCTCAGATTTTGAGTCTACCAATGTTGAATATCTCGAATTTTGGATTATGGATCCATTTGCTAACAATCCAAATAGTACTGGTGGAGAATTATACATTAACCTTGGAGATGTTTCGGAAGATGTTTTAAGAGACAGCAGAAAAGGATTTGAAAATGGTTTACCTGTTGATGAAATAAAAGTAGACGTGGACACTACCATTTGGGGCTTGGTTCCATCTTTACAATCTTTAGTTGATGCCTTTGATAACAGACCTGAAGCCAGACCTTTTCAAGATGTCGGATTCGACGGTTTAAGAGATGACGATGAGCGAGGATTCTTCGAAACACAATATTTAGATATAATTGCTAATAAATATGGTGCTGCATCTGCGGCCTATGCCAATGCTAATGCCGACCCATCTGGTGATAACTTCCACTATTTTAGAGGCTCGGATTATGATAACGATGTGACATATGAGAGCATCCTCGAAAGATACAAAAAGTATAATGGACCTGATGGCAACTCCCCTGCTTCAGAATTCTCCAACGAAAATTATTCTACTACTGGAACTACACGACCTGACGTAGAAGACATCAATAGAGACAATACCTTAAGTGAATCTGAAAGATATTTCCAATACGAAATCAGTTTAAATCCTGATGACATGGAAGTGGGACGAGGATACATCACCGATATGCGTGTTGCAGATAATGTGAAATACGAAAATGGTGATGAGATCACCACCAAATGGTATCAGTTTAAAATTCCGATTAAAAGACCCAATAAGGTGGTTGGCCAAATCAGTGATTTCAATTCCATCCGTTTTATGAGGATGTTCATGAAAGGATTTAAAGAGCAAACTATATTACGTTTTGCTACTTTAGAATTGGTAAGAAGCGATTGGAGAAAATATGAGTATAGTCTGCTCTCCCCTGGCGAATATATCCCGAATGACCAGCAGAGCGGTACTGTTTTTGAAACAGCTGCTATCAATATTGAAGAGAACGGACAAAGAACACCTATCCCTTATGTATTACCTCCGGGTATTGATAGAGAAGTAAATATTGGAACTACAAATTTACAGAGACAGAATGAGCAATCCATGCAAATTCTCACTTGCGGATTGGTAGATGGAGATGCACGAGCCGTTTTCAAAACCACGGACTTCGACTTCAGAAGATATAAACGCTTAAAGATGTTTGTACATGCTGAACGATCCAATATAGATGATAATTTAGAGGATGGTGAATTAACCTTATTCCTTAGAATGGGTTCTGACTTCACTGATAACTACTATGAATATGAAGTTCCATTAAACTTAACAGATTGGGGAACTTCTGATCCAAATGCCATTTGGCCTGATGCTAATAGCCTTGATATTGAGCTGGAAAAACTAGTCGATACCAAATTAAACAGAAATATAGCAGAAAGAGCCGATGCGGAGAATATCAGCCTGATATTACCCTATTCAGAAATGGATGGAAACAATATTATTACCGTCTTAGGTGCACCAAGCCTTAGCGATGTTAGAGCCATTATGATTGGTATTAGAAACCCTAAAAAACAAGGGGTAAATGATACTGAAGATGATGGACTACCAAAGTGTGCTGAAGTTTGGGTAAATGAATTACGAGTAACTGATTTCGATAATAAATCGGCTTGGGCGGCCACTGCAAGAGCTAAGGTTGACTTAGCTGACTTTGGTAATGTGATAGTTTCAGGAACCCACAGTACTGCTGGATTTGGTGGATTAGAAAGTAAAATTAATGATCGCCAACAAGAAGACATTACCAATTTTGATATCGCCACTAACCTATCTCTTGGTAAACTTTTCCCAGAAGAATGGGGAGTAAAAGTACCTATGCACTTTGATTATTCTGAATCTCGTTTAACTCCAGAATACAATCCCCTAGATCCTGATATCAAGTTTGATAAAGATCTAGATTCATATGCCAGCAAAACACAAAAAGATTCTGTAAAAGCACTGTCTCAAGACGTGACTATTCGTAAGAATATCAACTTCATCAATGTAAGAAAAGACAGAACAGGTCAGAGAATGACCAAACAGAAACCATGGGACATTGAGAACTTTGATGTTAGTTATAGTTACTCTGAGATATTCCATAGAAGTATTGATGTGGAATACCATCTTCAGAAAACATACAGAGGAGGTTTAGGATATAATCTAGCTCTTAATCCAAAACCTGTAGAGCCTTTTAAAAAGATGAAAATCTTTAGAGGAAAATCTCTAAAAATTATTCGTGATTTCAATTTCTACTACATACCCAAGCTCTTCTCTTTCCGTATGGATGTGAACAGAGAATATGCTGACAAGCGAATGAGGAATAAGAGTAAAGGCGATGTACCCATGCGCTGGACATGGACCAAACGCTTTGATTGGAATAGAAATTACAATCTAAAATTTGACTTGACCAGAGGTTTAAAATTGGAATACTCTGCCCAAGCCAAAGCTAGTATAGATGAGCCCGCTGGTAGAATTGACCGTGGAGACGCCAATTATATGGACTTCTATCGAGATAGTGTCTGGTCGAGTATCGTAAGTGGAGGAAGAATGAATCAATTTGACCAATCTATATCCTTGAATTACTCTATTCCAATCAATAAGATTCCTATTTTCGATTGGATAACGGCAAATGCCCGATATCAAGGGGATTATCATTGGACTGCAAGTCCACAAAGTCTTCAAGTGAGGCTAGGAAATACTATTGAGAATTCTAACACCCTCTCCTTAAATGGTAATATCAGAATGGAGAAGCTTTATAACAAAGTCCCATACCTGAAAAAGTTAAACCAAAAAAGTAGAGGAAGGAATAAGAAACAAAGCTCAGCCAGACGGGGTGCTACAGGAAGAGGAGGCAATGAGCAAGCTCAGGATACCACCAAGAAGAAATCTGAAGTATTTAAAGTCATTGCTGACAACTCATTAAAATTCCTTATGATGTGGAAAGATGCTTCTGTAACTTGGTCGCAAAGTAAAGGTAATCTTATGCCAGGCTTCTATCCAGAGCCAGGAGCCATAGGTAATAATTGGTCACAAATGGCACCAGGCATAGGATATGTATTCGGTTGGGAGAACGACATTACCAAGTATTCCGATCACATCTATTGGCTATCTCAAGACAGCAGTTTAAACACCCTGAACTTCGATAAATACAGTACGAATTTAAATGCTCGAGCTACCTTTGAACCTATTAGAGATTTGAGGATAGAATTAACGGCTACCAGAACTTATAGCTATACCAGACAGAGTTATTATAAATACGATAGTGACTTTGAGATATTCCAAGAATATACTCCAATGGAAAGAGGAAGCTTTAGTATGTCTTTCTTAACCATTGGTACTTCTTTTGATAAAGTAGCCGATGATAATAGCACTAAATCTTATTCTAAAATGAAGGAATATCGCCTTCAAATGGCCAAAAGATTAGCTGGCGAAAACCCATATTATAATGGAGGAACCATCGATTCTACGGGATTCCCTTCAGGATATAGTGCTTCTTCACAGGATGTGCTTCATGGTGCTTTTGTAGCTGCATATACCAACCGCTCTCCCGATGCTATTCCTATGAATTATTTCCCTAAAATCCCATTCCCTAACTGGAGAGTGACCTATAAGGGATTAAGTAAGATTCCAGCATTGAGAAAACTATTCAAAAACGTAACCGTTACTCATAGTTATAGATCAGCTTATAGTATTGGTTCATATGTTAGTAATGTAAATTACGACGACGTGAACGATATTGGTCATCCAAGCGCCTTAAATACCAATGGTGATTTCATAAATCAGTACGACATGACCTTATTGAGTATCTCTGAGCAGTTTAGTCCATTGATTAAGCTGGATATGACCTGGAATAATAGCTTATTAACCAATTTAGAATTTAAGAAATCGAGGAATCTATCATTGAGTTTTGTAGGTAATCAGTTGACAGAGGTTACGAGCAATGAATACATTATTGGACTAGGATATAGAATTAAGAATGTGAAATTTGCCATTAAAACCCTTGGAAGTAAAGGAAGTAAAAAGCAGCTTAATTCTGACTTGAACTTAAAAATTGACTTCTCTGTTCGTGATAATATGACCATCCTCAGGAGGCTAGATCAAGATATTGACCAGATTAGTTCCGGACAAAGAATCACTTCTCTGAACTTCTCGGCCGACTATATGGTAAGTCAGAAGTTTACGGTAAGATTATACTTCGATAGGATTATGAATAAGCCTCATGTAGCCAATCAGTATCCTAATTCCACTACTAGTGGTGGGCTGAGCTTGCGCTTTACTTTGACGCAATAAAATATTCTCCGATACTATTAAATATGGACTCCTCCGAAAAGGCTAAATTGGGAACCTGCTATTTTCATCCGCCTTCAAAAGCATTAAACGAGGTTATTTATCATGGCTATTATACCGATGCTCCTCATGTTAAATCCTATAGAGGAATTATTGGTCTATCAGTAGCTAATTTCGACCTGATAGAAGAAGAAATATTTATTCCTAGAGGACTTTTGTCTACTATCATCCATATTTCTACCTCAGTGCTTAAAGTTGCTGTATTCCTTCTGATTCTGATGAAAGTAGATTTACATTTGTTCTGGGCTTCAGTAATAGCTTTTAGCATTAGCATGATTTCCTCACAAATTATTCACCTGATATTTAGAGTGAAGCCAAGAAACTTATACTTATTCAACCTTTCCTCTCTGGCCGACTTCGCCATTTTCCTGATCCCACCCACACTTGTCCAGCTTTTATTACCCGAATACTTAGTTTGGTCTATTGCCTTCTCATTCTTTATTCTTTTTTTTGTAAATAATTTTACTTGGAAGCTTAAAAAGTATAGCTACTACACTTACCCTGAAAACCTATTTAACCTGTACAAAGAAGGCTTTAAACATGGCTACCATCCTCAGTTTGATAATTACCTAGGCTATTTAATTAAGCCTTTACGTTGGTTTTATTAATCCGTCATACTCACGCTATAAAAATAAAAACCCCATAGCTGAAGCTATGAGGCTCTTATCATCAACTATAAAAAATTCCTAATTATTGATCATGATCTTTTTTGTGAACTTCTCTCCCTCTAGTATAAATTCTATGGTATACATTCCAAAATCTAAACCTGAAACATTTATTCTATCGAAATCACCATTTATTCTTTGACTTAATACTTGTTGTCCTTGTAGGTTATAAATGTTGATATCCGCATCACCACAATTGCTGATACTGATAAAATCAGAAGCAGGATTGGGATATATAGCGACCCATTTGCTCACTTCATTTATAGAAACAGCCATCAGATCTATTTTATTACCATTATAAATTTCTCTGCTCTCCAGATTTTGCACAAATACCACCAGTTCACTATTATCCATCACCCAGCTAGGATCCAATTCAATATTGATTTGTTGTTCTTCCATTTGATCTGACAAGTCCAGTTGCACCCCCATGGCACCATTATAAATGCTTCTTTCCACGAAATCTAACTCATCAAAACCTTGCCAACTCTCTGGAATATGTGACTCAGCTAAGACAGCTATTAATGCTATCTGATCACCTTCCAATGGAGAGCCTGATTCCATAGAGATATTAGCAATTAAAGCATCCCCTGAAAATATAATATCTTCAATCTCTACTGATACCGCAGCGGGTATAGACAATCTATCCTGAACTATGGGTAGATAGTTATCATACATACTCTCAGTGGCACTTCCTCCTACTGATTGTACTACACCATCAAATACAACTGTAGGATACCCACCAACCTCATAATAATCTAGCCTTTCACTTCCTTGTGGTGTTTCGTAATCATCACCACTATGGTATGCAACTACTGCTACTGGCCATGCATTCTCCACCAATTCATCTAAACCCATGGCTGCACCAGGACAATATCCACACCAAGTTCCTGTGGCTTCCTCACAAACCACAAGAGTTCTTTCGGCATTAAGATATACTACATTGAAAGATTCGCTTATGATATTATTATCAGGATCGTCATCCCCTACTGCTGTCACCACAAATTCTGCTAAATAACTTCCTTCCTCCGCCGTCCAATTCTCAAAATCTAATTGTTGATCAGAACCTCCAGCAATATTAGAATTAATTTCAGAAACATAGGCAGTCTCATCTCCTTGATAAAAGGTAAGAACAGCCGTAAAATCGGTATCTTGATATCCCCAGTTCTCGATAAATGCAGATGGAGAAACTACATCTGCAGGTTGAATAATAGCAGGAATTACTAAATCTGTTGCTACTACATCAACATTACTAGAAGAGTAAAGTCTGACTTCATCGAAGGTTAAGAACTCCAAATTGGCTGAATTACCTTCAAAAACATAAGAGAATTGAAAAGTGGAAGATCCCACATGTTCATTATCAATAACAATAAGCTTAGTTTCACCTGGTACTGAGCCAGTAACTTCTGTGGACCATGCATCTATCCATTCGGTTCCATTAACTGAGGTTTGAACTTTAAACGTATAAGACCCCGCGGCCCAATTATGATAATGCTTAAATTTTAATGTCAAAGAAACTTCTCCTTCACTATTTAACACAGGTGAAACGGCTCTAGCAATACCATTAAATGGATCTGTGGCACTTGGATGGAATATTGATTCCCAATAATCCCCACCAGCATAATCTGTAGGCCAATGA
Organism: Lentimicrobium sp. L6; assembly: GCF_013166655.1. Taxonomy (NCBI): domain Bacteria; kingdom Pseudomonadati; phylum Bacteroidota; class Bacteroidia; order Bacteroidales; family Lentimicrobiaceae; genus Lentimicrobium; species Lentimicrobium sp. L6. The sequence goes on along the minus strand of NZ_JABKCA010000054.1, from coordinate 1,653 downwards.
TACCATAAATCTGTACCTTCACCTTCCAATACCCAATCTAAAGCAGGATTCGAAACCCAAAAATCCTCTGCCAATAAATAACCATCGAAATAATAGGCTCCAGCATTAGATTCTGTTTGCAAACCCTCTCCAGCAGAATTAATCCCTTCCACAAAATAACTATAAGTACCGGGCATATCTACTTCTTCAGTAAATGATAACTCACTTCCTGTAACTGTATGTTCCCAACCATCAACACGGGTAATTTTATAAGAACCAATAACATTATCAAAATAGCCCCCATGAGCTCCTATTGTAGGAGGGGTCCAGCTCAAATTAGTAATCGTATTGTCTGTCACTGTCAACACTACATTTTCAGGACTTCCAGGAGTATCTATGCCTATCCAGACTGGAGGATCATTAAAAATAGACACACTGGCTCCTTCACTATTATAAGCTGTCAAAGTGTAAACATACAAACCAGGTTCTGGGATATCAATTTGAACCGATTCCTCAGCACCAATCACAGGATTGAGGATTGAATAAGCCCAAACATCATTCATAAAAATAGATATTGAATCTAATTCTGTTAGTGGATCTCCATCGGCTTGTTCACTCGGGTTGGTCCAAGATACCATAGCAAAATCAGCTCCTTCAGCACCTGCGGTAATATCCAAGTTTGTTATATAAGATGGCCAATCAGACTGAACATCATCAGCTATAATAAGCAGATCATCAATTCCTATCATGGTATATGCAGGACAAGAAGCTGGAGCATTAAAAGCGATATGCATCATACCTTCTACCCCACCTAAAGCAGTTAATGTGCCTTCTGTGGTCCATTCCCCTGAATTAATATCAACAATATTTAAAAGTGTAAACGTGGAGGGATCATTTGGATCCGTCATGGTTCCAACCTCTATTTTCATTCCTTCAACACTGGATATCTTCTTATGATTAAAAGTTAAGCTGCTAGCTGTGGTTAAATCTATTTCAGGAGTAATGAGCATCATATAGTCAGCCGGGTCTTGCTTAAAATAAGTAATCGCATCCGCTTCAGGATAAATATAATTCCAAGAAACTTCATTGTATATAAACCAACCTTCAGCTTCGATATCTGTCCATCCATTAAAGTCTTCCTCAAATACAGTCTCTTGTACATTCTTATTTGAGTTTTGAGCAAATGCGCCCAAATGAATAATAAAACCGATTAAAATTAAAAGTGTAAATTTTCTCATCGTCTATTGTTTTTTTGTTTCTGATAAACCGAATTCGGGTTTCTCCATTAATTTCTTTAATACATCGTTTTGGATCTTCTTCTTCTTTAGAAATTGTCTGATCTCATCTAAGTTATCATCCAACTTTTCATCTTTCTTTTTCTCCTCAGGTTTCTTATTTGACATTGTTTTTATTTTAGAACACAAACTTAGGTTCTCAAATGCACAAGGTCAAAAACATTGCCCCTACAAAAATGCATAATAATGTATTATTTACCCCTACATTAACTGTACACGATTTCTATAACACTGACTATATGGACCTTACAAGTTTACCGGAAAATTTTAATTAATAAGCTATTAGATATGGATTTAGCAAAGCTATCCCAACTTTTCTTGAATTAATAACCTGAGTTCGGTTTTTAACTATCTGAAATTCAGTTGTTAATCGTAATAT
>NZ_JABKCA010000053.1 GCF_013166655.1 Lentimicrobium sp. L6 | reverse complement strand
ATGATTTGGAGAAAGACGATCAATTAGCTCTGTTTTTATAATCGAACTCGGGTTACTAGATATTTTTCGGTCTATAAAATTAGACAAAATAACCATACCAAACGTTAGAAATACATATTAATATTTGGAAAGCACAATTTCAAAAATCAAAGCAGAAAAATCATATTGAGGTTATATAAAACTCAAAAGCAGTACATGATAAATAAAAACATATCTGTATAATTTAGTAAATTTGCAGCCAAATAAAGACTAGAACATGAAGGTAACTTTTTTAAAAACTTCCAAAGCCAGGAAATTTGATTATAAGCCTCGATTTTATGATGCTCAGAAAGAAGCTGATGAGAAGCGAAAGAAAGAAATAGAAGATAATATAAAGAATCCAGAGCGTTTAAATCTACGTAGAGAAATGCAACAGAAATGGGGTCGTCATGATAGGACTAGAAAAAAATCGAAGTCCTATTCTTTGGCCATTTATATTGTCCTTCTCATTGCAATCATTTATTTCATGTTCTTTAAATAAAATATGGCAGATAAAATCAAATTACTCCCCGATTCGGTAGCAAACCAAATCGCAGCTGGTGAAGTTATCCAACGCCCAGCCTCTGTTGTTAAAGAGCTTTTAGAAAACGCCTTAGATGCTGGAGCCTCTTTAATCAACCTGATTATTAAAGATGCTGGAAGAACCCTCGTTCAAATCACCGATAATGGTAGTGGAATGAGCGCCACTGATGCTCGCATGTGTTTCGAAAAACATGCTACTTCTAAGATAAAAACACCCGACGATCTTTTTAATTTAAATACCCTTGGCTTTAGAGGTGAAGCTTTAGCCAGTATTGCGGCTATTGCTCAGGTTGAATTAAAGACAAAAACAGAAGATGAAGAATTAGGTACCGAAATTATTATCGAAGGTTCACAGTTTAAATCACAAGAAAACTGCAGCACTAGCACTGGAACTTCTTTTTCAGTAAAGAATCTGTTTTATAATGTTCCGGCGCGAAGAAATTTCCTAAAATCGAATCCTGCCGAAATTAGACATATTATCGAGGAATTTCAAAGAGTCGCTTTGGTACATCCCGATGTAGCATTCAATTTTTATAATAATGGTAATGTAGTTTATCAATTAAAATCGGCTCCTTTGAAAGTAAGGATAGCTCAGGTGATTGGTCAGAAAAATTATGAGGAGAAGTTAGTCCCCATTGCAGAACAAACTGAAAACCTGAAAATTTCTGGTTTTATTGGAAAACCTGAATTTGCCAGAAAAAAAAGAGGCGAACAATACTTCTTTGCCAACAATAGGTTTATCAAACATCCCTACTTTCACCATGCTGTGGAAAGTGCCTATAGCGAACTGGTCCCAGACGGCTCTACTCCTAGCTACTTCATCTTTCTAGAGGTCAATCCAGAAGATATAGACGTTAATATTCACCCTACCAAAATAGAGGTGAATTTTACGGACAAGCAATTAATATATGCAGTTTTGGCTGCTTCTATCAAAAAGGCTTTAGGGCAATTTAGTTTAACCCCCAGCCTCGATTTTGAACAAGAGGACAGCATGAAATTCGAATTCCCAGCAGACCGCCCTGTTCGTCCTCCAAGCGTTAAAATAAACCCAGATTATAATCCCTTTGAATCGGAGAAACCAGAACCCAACCCCAGACAAGAAAGCAACCACGAAAATTGGGATAAGCTTTACGATTTTGACACTCCTGCTTCTTCAGCACCCAGCCACTCATCCAGCTCCTTTAGCTCTCCTGACTCTTTTAGTTCTGACACTCCAGATATTCAGCCTAGCCAGCATGCCGAATGGGCAGCCTCCTCCATGGACATGATACCAGAAGAGGATTCTGATGTTAAAATAAAAAGCACCACCTTTATTCAATTGGGCTTTACCTATGTGATTTCCAGTTTAAAATCGGGCTTGATTATGATTCACCAGCAATTGGCTCACGAGCGAATTTTGTATGAAAAGTACTTAGAGCAATACGAGAACCGCCAGATAGCAAGTCAACAATTACTCTTCCCGGTTAATATCAATCTCTCTGTGGAAGAATTGAGTTTGGTGAGAGAAATTGAAGAAGAATTAAAAGGCTTTGGTTTCGATTTGGAATATTTCGGCCAATCAGGTATCATCATCAACGGAAGCCCTATGGATGTTTCCGAAGGTAAAATCCCGTCTATTATAGATGAGATTCTTCAAAACATAGACTCAGGACAAGACCCAGGGCAGGAACGTAAAAAAGCTTTTGCCAGAAGCATGGCTCGTCAATTGGCCATTAAAGTAGGGCAGAAATTAGAAAATCATGAAATGGATCAGCTTACCGATGCCCTTTTCTCTTGCAAAGTTCCAGAAGTTTCTATCGATGGAGAACCTATTGTGAAGACTTTATCTTTAGATGAAATTCGGAATCGATTTTTGCAGTAAGAAAGCTATATCACAGAGGACACAAAGAAGCCACAAAGTTTCACAGAGAAAACTTAAAAAGGTGATTTACCCTGTTTAATAATTCCAATGTTTCTGGGTAGACGCTTTGATATTGTAACAACTGAAATCTTCTTTTGAGATTTTTAAAATCAATTATGACAAAAGTTCAACTTCATTCTGAATTCTTTCTTTAATAGCATCCCAATTTGTCTTTTTCAAAAAGATAGGTTCTGGTTCTTGATCAGCATCGAAAAAATATAATAGACTTTTGATAATTTGAAAGCTGTTCTGGATTTTATATTTCTTCATATAGAGCGAAATCATTTCTTTCAATGAAAACCTCTCCAAGAGGAAATACACATCCACAAAATCTTTCTTAGCTCCCCGTCCATTTATAGCAGACAGTTTCATTGCTGTCAAATCTTCTAAATCTAATATTCTAATTCCATCGATTTGATGAATTGGCTTAAGTAAATCATATTTATAGCTAATATATTCTGTCTTTATTTCTTTTTCCTTGTAAGAAATCACATGAGAAACAGTATTCAGATCCATATAGGAATTTGAAATAGAAAAATGCTTATCTGAAAAATCATGAAGTGAGACCGTATCAAAATCTTCTTGAGTAAAAAAATCTAAATCAACAGATATTCTATGCCCAAGGTAAAGAGCAATAGCTGTACCTCCAACTAAAAAGAATTTTGAGAAATACGCTTCCTCGGAAATCTCTTTTAATAAGTCCAATGTTTCTGGGTAGACGCTTTGATATTGTAACACCTGAAATCTTCTTTTGGGATTTTTAATATAACACTAAGAAAGTTTAGTGTTTTATCATTGAAATGCCTAACCCTCACCACTTCTGATTTAATTTTTTCAAGCCCAAAATACGACTTTATCAATTTCCAATCAGAAATATCACCCTTCTGAACTACTCTTTCAATAATAAATCTGGCATGCTCTTCACCATTTAAACTATTGAAGTCGATGTCCCAAAATAAAGCTTTATTGAGTTGTGACAATTCCATGAAACAAAGGTAAGAAAAATACAATATGGAGAATTGCTGCCATGACAGCCTGACACAAATCACAATTATTTACAAAACAATGATTCTACAAGCAAGATAATCAGTATCACATCTAAAATCTTAGTATTTTTGGCAACAATTTTGATAGAGCAATAAAAAAACATTTATGAGTCAGCAATTTCGTCCCAATAAATTTGGAATCTTACCCCCGGTAGTTAAAAACCTATTGATCATTAATGGTTTGTTTTATTTAGCCACCATGGCCTTGGGTTCTGCCTATCAAATTGATTTAATAGAACTATTAGGCTTGCACTATGTTGGCGCTTCCGATTTTAGACCTTATCAATATTTCACCTATATGTTTATGCATTCCAGCACCAACTACTCACATATTCTATTTAATATGTTTGCCCTGTGGATGTTTGGAAATACGCTAGAGAATGTTTGGGGCAGCAAGAAATTCCTGATTTACTATCTATTTACCGGAATTGGGGCAGCAGTCATTTACACCTTCTGGATTGGTTTTGAAATTTCACCAACGGTAAATGCCATCGACCAGTTTTTAAATAATCCCTCACTGGAAGGATTTGCGGTATTTAGAAACTCTGAATATTTCCAAGTCGCCAATTATGATATTCAAAACAGTTTTAATGCTTTCGTGGAATCTTATAACAGAAGTATTGCTACAGATAAAGGATTAGCCCTTCAACAAGCGGTTAACTTTATGAGCGACTATAGAGAATCCTTTTTAAATGCCCACACTGTAGTGGGAGCCAGTGGAGCTGTATATGGTATTCTATTGGCCTTTGGTATGATGTTCCCAAATAGCATTATCTATTTATACTTCGCCATTCCAGTGAAAGCAAAATACTTTGTCATGATTTTTGGAGCTCTTGAATTATACTCTGGAATCTCGAACCGCCCAGGTGATAATGTGGCACATTTTGCCCACCTTGGAGGAATGTTATTTGGCTTCATTTTAATTTCCATATGGAAGAAAAGAGGAAAACTATACTAAATGATAGGACAGAATCCATACGCAAACAGTGGGAAATCCATGCTGGAAGAACTAAAATCTTTTTTCAAAAGAAATGATATGCTCACCAGATTAATGGTCATCAACATCAGTGTTTTTGCACTGATCAATATCTCTGGACTCCTCCTCTACTTATTAAACATCGATAGAGAGTTTCTAGAGATCCATGGTGTTTATCGATTGACCTATTACTTAAGCTTACCCTCTGACTTGGGTTCTTTTTTAATGCGTCCTTGGTCACTCATTACCTATATGTTTGTCCAAGAAGGTATTTTTCATCTCTTTTTTAATATGATGATATTATATGTGGGTGGACAAATTTTCAATCGCTTTGTTGGAGAGTCTAAATTATTAAGCACCTATATATTAAGTGGAATTGCAGGAGCTATTTTATATGTACTCACCTTTAATATTTTCCCTGCCTTTCAAAATGTAGTTGGAGGAAGCTTTGCCATTGGCTCATCCGCTTCCGTTCTAGGGGTTTTTATTGCAGCCGCTACTTTCGCACCTAACCTTCCCCTAAATGTCATTTTTCTGGGAGATGTAAAACTGAAATATATTGCGATTGTTTTTATAGCCTTAGATCTATTGAATATCAGAAATGGAAATGCTGGTGGACATATCGCACATCTTGGTGGTGCATTTTATGGTTATCTTTTTAGTAGTCAACTTAAAAAGAATGTGGATATCAGTAAAAGCTTTAATCAATTACTGCTAAAACTAAAATCCTATTTCTATAGCGAGAAGAAAAAAAGCAGTTTTAAAAACGTACATAAAAACCCTAAAAGACCAAGTACGGACGAGGACTATCTAAAGAAAAAAAATGCCCATCAAGCCGAAATCGATCAAATTTTGGACAAAATAAAGAAGTCAGGTTATGAGAGCTTGTCAACTCATGAAAAACAGAAACTCTTTGATGCCAGTAATAGATCTTAAAATAAATAGGCATGCATAAGGTCATTTTTGTTAGAATCCTCCGAATCTCAAGTCATTTTCCTGTAAATATTCGCTTTCCAGTTATTGGACATTTTATTGTCAAAAACACCCCATTTTAGTTTGAATAATTTAGGTACGGACCATGAGATCGGCCTACATTTGTATTGAGATAGTAATTAATTACTTTTGGGCTTTCAAACAATTAAAAAATTAAAATTTAGAACAAAAACCGACGGACTACATAACTAATAGTTCGTTCCCTTTAACAACAACACACAACACACACAATTCAAAAGAACCTGAAACTACCTTTTCAGGTTCTTTTTTTATGTACAGTTTTTCAATTAGAGCATCAGGCGAATAATTAAATCCGCTATCCAATTTATTTTCAAAAGGCCTCCATTTCCATAGATTAACCAAGCCTATTTTTTCATACTTTTGCAATCTTAAATTTTTAAAGGAAGAATATTATGAAATTGTCTCATAAATGGTTGAAAGAGTATGTAGAGTTTGACAAGACTCCAGAAGAAATGGATAGAATTCTAACCGATTGTGGCCTAGAAGTAGAAGGCATTGAAAAAGTGCAATCTATTAAAGGCGGACTGGAAGGAATTGTGATTGGAGAAGTGATGACTTGTGAACAACATCCTAATGCCGACAAACTGAGCAAAACAACTGTAGATGTTGGTGGAGAAAGACACCTCGATATTGTTTGTGGCGCTCCAAACGTAGCAGCTGGCCAAAAAGTGTTAGTGGCCACTGTAGGTACTACTCTTTATGATGGCGATGATTCCTTTAAAATCAAAAAATCGAAAATCCGTGGTGAAGCTAGTGAAGGTATGATTTGTGCTGAAGATGAGCTTGGCCTAGGAAAATCGCACGATGGAATTATGGTTCTAGAAGCTGACGCCCAAGTTGGACAAGAAGCAAAAGCCTTTTTTAATATTGAGGATGATTTCGTTTATGAAATTGGTTTGACTCCTAACCGCTCCGATGCCACTTCTCATATTGGCTCCGCTCGCGATGTAGTTGCCGTTCTAAACCATATAAATCAGAACAAAGGAGCCAGCTTAAAAATGCCTTCTGTGGACGATTTCAAAGTAGACAATACTGATTTAGATATAGAAATAGAAGTAGAAGACGAAGCGGCTTGTCCTCGTTATTCAGGAGTAACATTAAGCAATCTTAAAGTTGGAGAATCTCCAGAATGGTTGAAGAACTATTTAGAAGCCATCGATATTCGCTCTATCAACAATTTGGTTGACATTACCAATTTTGTGATGCTGGAAACTGGTCAACCTCTTCATGCTTTCGATGCTAAAGCGGTGACTGGAAACAAAGTGATTGTAAAGAAAATGGCCAAGGATTCTACTTTCGTCACACTTGATGATGTAGAAAGAAAACTCAGTGGCGAAGATTTAATGATTTGCAATGCAGAAGAAGGCATGTGTATTGGTGGTGTATTTGGTGGTAGTAAATCGGGAGTTACTGATGAAACCACTAGTATATTCTTAGAATCAGCTTGCTTCGATCCTAAAACCATTCGATTAACTTCTAAGTTCCATACTTTGAAAACCGATGCCAGCTTCCGTTTTGAAAGAGGTACCGACCCTAACATCACTGTTTACGCCTTAAAACGCGCGGCTTTATTAATGAAAGAAATCGCTGGAGGTGTCATCAGTTCAGAAATTAAAGATTTCTATCCAAACCCAGTTGCCCCTGTTGAAATTGATGTGAAATATACAAATGTGGATCGTCTAATTGGAAAATCTATCGACAGATCTCAAATCAAGAGCATTTTAGAAGATTTAGATATACTTGTAGTCAACGAGACCGAAGAAGGTATACGCGTTGCTGTTCCTACTGTTAAAGTGGAAGTCACTCGTGAGGCTGACATTATAGAAGAAATTTTAAGAGTCTATGGAATGAATCACATTCATTTTACTGACCAAGTTCATTCCGCTTTAGCCTTTTCTAAAAAACCTAATCCAGAGAAATACCAGAATATGATTTCTGATTATCTTTCTGCCAATGGTTATGCCGAAGGAATGAACAACTCATTAACCAAATCCTCTTATTATATCAAGGACGAAAACTACGATGAAAAGACATTAGTTCGTATGTTGAATCCTCTAAGTAGCGATTTAGATGTACTTCGTCAGAGTTTATTATTTGGTTCCTTAGAAAACTTGGTTTATAATATCAATCGTAAAGAGCCTAATGTGAAGCTTTATGAGTTTGGCAAAGCTTACCAATTCAAAAATCCAGAAGCTGATGTAGTCACCAAAAGGTACCAAGAAGAAAAACACTTGGCTATTATCCTTAGCGGACAAGAGAAATTAGAAAACTGGAATCACGACAAAAAAGAAATCGATTTCTTCTTTGTAAAATCTATGGTTCAGCGTATTCTTACTAAACTTCAATTTACAGCTAAAGAAATTACAGCCGAAAAAACTACTAATAAACAATTCAAAGAAGGATTAGTGATTAGTGTTCGTAAAAAACCTGTTGTTGAGTTCGGAGAATTGTCTTCCAAATTATTGAAATCATTCGGAATCAAGCAAAAAGCCTTCTATGCAGATTTCAATTGGGAAAATGTGATGAAACTATCTAAGCAATTCGATGTTCAGATGGAAGAGATAGTGAAGTTCCCAATGGTAAGAAGAGATTTAGCCTTAGTGGTAGACAAGTCAGTGACTTTTGGAGAAATTGAAGCCATTGCTCACAAAGCAGAAAAAAACATTCTTAAATCTGTTGGTTTATTCGATGTTTTTGAGGGCAAACCATTAGAGGAGGGTGAAAAATCTTACTCTATCAACTTCTTCTTGCAAGACAACAACAAAACACTAAACGACAAACAAATAGATAAACTCATGAACCGCCTGATCATGCTTTATGAAAAGGAATTAGGCGCTTTGATTAGAAAATAAGATAAGAGATTTAGGATCGTAAACCCCCTCTAGGGGGTTTACGATCCTAAACTTTAAAAGAAGAAATAAGAAGCAAATAATATCCTCAAATTCCCAACAGGGTTTAAATCTTGAGGTACACCATATTCATCATAAGAAGCACCATAACTTGCATTGGTATACTCTCCTTCTAGAGCAAACTTCAATTTATTGACTTGATATGAAACTCTTGGAGAAACTCTATACATACTTGCTATATTGGTTCCTAAACCATATTTGGGTCCAACGATTTTATCCTTAGCACCTAAATTTTGAGAATATCCAGCAAAAACTCCTACTTGGAACTTTTTTCCATTACTAGAAATATCAATCCAAGAAGACATGGTGTTCAAAGTAGTATAGCTCACAAAACCCTTTTCAAGGTTTGTAGAATCGCTGATAGCAATGCCTCCTATTGACAAAACATCTGGCATATTCTGCCCATAAACGCCTTGCATTTTAATGGTAATAGGCTTCAAATTCACTCTTAAGAATGCAAAAGCATTATAACCACCCACCGACTCGTCCGTCTGATATCCTAATGAGGTTTTAGTTTGTGGAGCAATTTGCTTATAACTGGCACCTAAACCAAAAAGGATGGCATCCCCAGGTTTTAAATGTACCTGCAAACTGAGTTCTGGAATATTAGAATTCCTTAGAAACTCACTACTTACTAATGTTGAAGATGGAGCAAGAGGATTTGGTCCTCTGCTGGCATAATCTCTTTGAGAATTAGCCACAAAGATAAATTTCGCTAAACCCATGGATTGACTCACTCTAATCTGAGGACTTCTTCCAAAAGGCTGAAAAGGCACACCTGTATTAAATGAAATAGTACCCGGAAAACAATCGGTCACAAACATGGGAATCCAATATTGACCTAGCAATACCTCTGTGGATGTCCATTTCATTTTAATGTAAGCATGACGTAATCTAAATAAGTTGATGTTTGGATTTAACTGTCCAAAGAAATCACCTTCTATTTTTGCTGAAATATCCGCATTTAAGGCCTTAGCACCATTAACACTCACTCCCAATCTAGATTGAATGGAAAGAAAATTAAAGCTGCTTGCACCATTCAAATCATTTCCATCGGGATCTAAATCTTCTGCAGCCGGAAATAATAAAAAATGGCCTTCTCGGGCTGATACGGTTTTGCGAGAATCCCAAAACATATCATTTTTCACAAAGCCGCCTACTTTAACTTTCACCTCACTCACCTCTTGTCCAAAAGATAGAAATGGAATTAAAAACACGAATAAGAATAATTTTCTCATACTAAATTTGATTATATCGTTATTTGTTTGGTGGGAAAATCTTGTCTAAAAGACTCCTCTCTTTCAAAGGCTCTCCCAATAAAATATTAATATTATTTTCAGCAGTAAGATTCTCAGGCCATAATTCCAATGCCAATTGATAATACTCCACTGCCTTTTCTACTTGATTTTGATGACGAAGTACAATGCCCAAATTGGTATAACTCACAGATAATCTACGAGTCATTTCTACTTGTGCAGTTTCTATTTCTTTCACTCTTTTATTCACATAATCATTGCGCAAAGATATATCCAATAATGGAAATTCCCTCTGGTAAATAGACTGAAAATGAATCAGCAATTCTTCATGATTTAGCTCTCCAAATTTCAGAAGCCAATCATCGTAAATATTAATTCCCTCTAGAATTTCACACTCTGAAAGACCAATAATAGAATCCCTTTCCACTTGGGAAACCGCTTCAAACAAAGCAATATTTAACAATACTGCAGCTCGGTTATTATGGAGTACTGCTACTTCATAAGAATTCTGATAATCATCTAATTGAGCATATATAAGATAGATAGAGTCCAGTAAATCAAAAATATCATTATACTTTTTCTCGACTGCCAGATTATTATACTCACTATATAACTCCTTAGCATGCCTTACTCGAGGATCTTCAGCATCATTAACCCGACTATAATAGAGATTGGCATACCACAGGCCAGCTATGAATATAATCACCATTACGATACTAAGAATTCCTGAAGTACGGTTAAACTTAATGATTCCCATTTTTAACTATGTACATTTTCAACTAAGAACTTTCTAATTTCCACTGGAGTTTCTTCCGTAAATTTCGAAACAATGATATTAGTTAATATGGCTAATGGTGCACCAATCCATGCAAAATACCAAGCGCCTAACCAATAGTTCATAAACTCATGGGCAGGAAGTATTAGATTAAATTTTCCGGCAACAAAATAGGTGATTGCAATAAGAGAAACCATACCCCCAACTATTAATCCCCATGTAGCGCCTTTTCTATTGGAACCACTCCACCAAATTCCCAGAAGGAATAATGGAAAGATAGTACAACCAGCTAAAGAAAAAGCAACAGCCACTAACTGGCCAATTAATGCTAATTTCATTAAAGCAATAAGTGTTACTATAATGGCCATTAATACAGTCGCCCAACGCGCCATTGCCAGTTGTCTTTTTGGAGAACAGCTTGGATTAATGACCTTCACATATAAATCGTGGGAGAATGCAGAGGCACCAGCTACTAACAATCCAGAAACCGTAGAAAATGCTGCAGAAACTCCTCCGGCAGCTAAAAGACCAACAATAAGAGGATTGATATTTCCAAGCTGAGCCGTGTATACTACAATGGCATCTTTAGATAATTTTCCAACTTCAGGGTTTGCAGAAAGAATAGTTCCCAAGGCAGAATAAACTGGGGCACTCCAATATAAAATACAGATGAAGAATAAGCCCCAAACCACTGACCAACGCGCATCACGTACTTTAGGCACTACATAAAAACGCTGAATAACGTGTGGCAAACCTGCGGTTCCTACCATTAAAGAGAAAGTAATAGCCATAAACTGGAAAAAAGTTTGTCCACTTGAAGGGTCCCAAGGCATGGCATATTCGGGACTTGGCGTAATGGCAAAGTCATGCCCGAAGGAGTTCACCATATTGACCATTTCTGGCGCAGGAATTCCGGTTACAATATCAGTAACAATAGAACCATATCCAATTTGAGGAAGCAACCAGAAATAATCATATTTGAAGGAGAGTATAAAAAGTGGTATCAAGAAAGAAATAATAATGATAATATATTGAATCTGCATATTTTTGGTGACTCCAAGCATACCTGATATTAATGTATAGCTTAAAACCACAGCTCCACCAACCATTACAGCAACAGCATAATCAATACCTAATATCCACTTAAATAATAGTCCTATTCCTCCAAATTGCCCCACACAATAAGCTATTGAAATCAGAATGGCTACAATGGCACCACTAATTCTTAATGTTTTTGAATAAAATCTATCGCCAATAAAATCGGCAGCGGTATACTTTCCATATTTTCTAATCTGACCTGCCATTAAAACAAGTAACAATACATATCCACCTGTCCAGCCTATCACATAAGCTAAACCATGATATCCGCTACCATACATTAAAGCAGCCATTCCCAAGAAAGAAGCGGCACTCATCCAGTTCGAGGCAATCGCCATTCCTGAGCCTACTTTTGAGATTTTTCGGCCTGCTGCAAAAAAATCATTGGTGTCTTTGGCACGAAAAACAATCCCCACCACCACAAACAAAATGAGGATGCTTAATAGAATTAATGCAGGACCCAATTTAAAACCGCCTTCCAAAGTGGTTGAGGCATTTGCAAATATATATCCTGGAAGCAATATGGAAATTGCCAATAAAATCTTTTTCATATCTATGCTTTTAATATTCGAATTTTGATGAAAACCCATGATTATTCTTCTGTAATGCCAAGCCTAAACATAGCTTTATCCGTAGCGATACAATAATAAAGACAAATACCTACAAATAGAATCAGTAGGAATACCCCAGTATAGAAGTAATGGAAAGGAAATCCCAAAAAAACATAATCGGTAAGAAAGGATTGATTATGTATCAGATATTTAGCCATCACCATTTCAACCATTTCAGTATTAAGAGTGGAAGAACTAGCCGCTGCAAGTTCTATAGGCAATAATTTAGCTTCCAAACTATAAGGCTCCACATTAATCAATTTTGCGCTTAAAGAACCTAAATCTGCTTTTTGATTAGGATAGTCGGATTTCCCGAATTCAGCACTCCTCAGAATTTCAATTTTATTACCAAGTAAGGCCTTTTGACTTTCCCCCGCCAATTCAAAAGTAAAATGACTCACCGCAGCATTCAAATAAACACGATCCTCTGGTTTAAGTGTTACTTTTCCCAAAACGGATAAGGCAGACTTAATGAACACTTGTTTTTCCAAATCACTAGCCTGACCACTTTTTAACTGATTCCAAACACCTTGGTATTCCACATAAGCCATTTCGGGAGTAGGTTCTTCAATTACTTTTAAAAAGATTTGAAATCCAAAAATACAAACAGCCCAAACTGTTAATAGGGTGATGGATAAATTCCGGTTAAATTTTGCCAATTTAGTTGTTGGTTGAAAGAAACTAATGTGATAGTCCTTTTCATTTAGATTCTTCATCTCATCCATTGAATAAATATTAAAATTAAACAACACATCGCTAGCCCCAATATTGGTTAGCTTTTTCACTTATTCTCAGGGTAAATATATGCAGTAATGTTATTTAATAAACAATCAACCAATGAATTAACAAAACACTCACTATCGAATATTCAATAAGTATATTCGAAAACCCAGTAAATTTAGGTATTTCAGACTCCAGAATGTTGTCGAAATGCTTATTTAGAACAGATTTAATTAATAAGAATAATGAGCATTTGCTTATTAAAATTAAGGCTCGGATAATGAGCAACTTAAGAAATCTTATTAAAAAATGGCCTAAATGGATGCGCATTCAATTTATTTTGACTTTGAAAAGAAGATAGTCAAATACGAAAAAAAGCCCCCCTGATTTCATTGATATAGGATTGAAATAAAAATAAAGGAAATATGATCAAACTACAAAAAAACCCCAACTCTAAATACTTTAGGCAATTAAATACTCTAAGTACTATTTTAGCTGTCATTCCACGCAAAGGAAACGCAAAGGTTTTCGCAAAGGTTTTCGCAAAGCTCGCTAAGGGATCAAAATCTTGAGTATAACGAAAGGATTGGAGCCCTAGATTCAGAAACAAACCAGTTAAAAACTCAAGGGCGCTATCCTTTCACTACGACAATTTCGACAAGTGATCGAAGCTCAATGACCAAAAAGCTCTCATACTTTTAATCCTCCAATCATAGGCGATTCTATCAAGAAACTCAACTTTGAACTTTGAAAAGTCGAACATCAAACTTTAAACTCTAAGTACTCTATAATCTTTAAGTACTCCTTAGAACTACATAGGATCCACATCAATCACCACACGAATGGCTTTATATTGCTTTCCGCTATTGAAGGCATCGAGAATATCATGAATGACCTTGCGAGAGGAATCAATAGGATAGCCTTTTTCTAATTTTAATAATACTTCTTTAAGATAAAGATTACGCATTCGTGCAACCATGGGGTATTCTGGACCTATGATTCTTTGTCCGAATTTTTCTCTCAGAAGGCTAGAAAAATCTTGCATGGCCTCATTGAGTACCCTATAATCTTTGTGCTTTAAAGTAAAGCGAATCAAACGATAGAATGGAGGATATTTATAATTTCTTCTTTCCAAAATCTGGCTGTCATACATTTTTTGATAACTATTCTCTATCACATAGCGAATAACAGAATGATAGGGATTAAAAGATTGGATAATGACTTTACCTTTTTTCTCTTTTCTACCTGCCCTACCGCTCACCTGCACCAACATTTGAAAACTGCGTTCGAAAGCTCTAAAGTCAGGGAAATTGATCATATTATCGGCATTTAAAACCCCCACAACACTCACATTCTCAAAATCTAATCCTTTGGTGACCATTTGTGTTCCCACTAAAATATCGATCTTCTTATCAGCGAAATCCTCAAATATTTTTTCAAAGGCATTCTTGGCTCTGGTGGTATCTAAATCCATACGCTTGATTCTAGCCTCAGGGAGAATGATTGATAAATCCTCCTCTAGTTTTTCTGTACCAAAGCCTTTCATTCTGACTTCTTTACTACCACAACTCCCACAGGTATGCATTAAATGAGAGGAATGTCCGCAAATATGACATCGCAATCGGTTCTGATTTTTATGATACACCAAGCTGATATCACAATTTGGACATTCTGGAATCCAGTTACAGACTTCACATTCTAAGCGTGGCGCAAAGCCTCTTCTATTTTGGAATAGTATTACTTGTTCATTTCTTTCCAAGGCCTCTTTTACATGCATCATTAAGAAGGAAGAGAAATGCCCATTCATGGTTTTTCTTTTGGTTTCATGCTTCACATCAGACACCAAAATCTCTGGCAATCGACCTTCACCAAATCGCTCGGTCAAACTCACCAAACCATATTTTCCTGATCGTGCATTATAATAAGTTTCTACCGACGGTGTGGCAGAACCTAAAACCACTTTGGCTTTATGCTGATTTGCCAATACTAAAGCCGCATCGCGAGCATGATAACGAGGAGCAGGATCAAATTGCTTATAACTATTATCATGTTCTTCATCCACAATAATTAAACCTAGGTTTTTAAAGGGTAAAAACACCCCCGAGCGAGCCGACAATATGATTTGATAAGAAGGCGTTCCTTCTTCTTCATTCAAAACTTTATTCCAGATTTCAACTCGCTCATGGATGTTATAGCGAGAATGATAAACACCCACTTTCTCACCGAAATACTTTCGTAATCTATTAATGATTTGAGCCGTTAAGGCAATTTCAGGAAGAAGGTATAATACTTGCTTCCCTTCTTTAATCACCTCATCCATCAATTTGATATAGATTTCGGTCTTTCCACTTCCGGTAATCCCATGCAATAGGCAAGCTGGTTGTTTTCCAAAACTGTTTTTCACCGCCTCAAAAGCTTCATTTTGCGCAAAGCTCAATTCTATACTTTCTACTTCTTTGGCTTTTGCAAAATCCACCAAACGGCTAATACTTTGCTCAAAACTAAAAAACACCCCTTTTTTCTCTAAAGAAGCATAGGCAGATGCTCCATTTTCAAGTTGAGATAAAAGTTCTTTCTTAGGTAAATCTAAATGATTCCCGCCTCGCTTTTGTGATAAGTGCAAAAAAGCCATTACCACTTCCAACTGCTTAAAGGCTCGTTTTTCTAGTTGACTAAACAATTCTCGTAAAGCCTCTTCTTCTCTATACTCCTCTACCAACTGAACTCTAGTCTCTTTCCTTACCTTATATTTATCTTCTAGCTCCTCCTCCATCAATACAATGCCCTTCTCGGTCATGGTTTTAATGAGAGGAAATACTTTTTTTAAATCGGTAAGTTCTGATGCCTGAGTAATACTTATATTATCCTGATTCTGAAGTGCTGTTAATATTAATGCTTCTTTTTCATTTAAAGAAATACTACCAATCTCAAAATCGGGATTTAAGACCAATTTCGATTCGCTACTTAGCTTAAAAGCTGTGGGAAGCGCCGCATTCATCACCTCTCCTATACCTGAGATATAATATTTAGAAATCCAAGTCCAGAATTTCAATTGGTATTGATTTACAATAGGATAAGCATCTAATACTGCCAAAATATATTTGGGTTGATAATTCTGAGGAATGTTTTCATGCACAGAAACCACTAAAGCCGCATATACTTTTCTAGTGCCAAACTGCACCAGAACTCGCATCCCTTGCGCTACCATTTCATTCATTTCGAAAGGCACACGATAGGTAAAACTTCCATCGAGTGGAAGTGGTAAAATAACCTCTACAAAAAGCGTTTTTCTATCCATAAATTGAAATACAAAATTAGAAAATAATAAGTGTATTTGGATTACAATTTAGTATTTATGAAGATAATATGATTTTAGTAAAAAATTAGACCAATTAAGGTCATTTATGAACGCCTAATTTTCGTAGATTTGAACACCTAAAATTTCAATATGGCCATCATTAATTCCGTTATAACTTGGATCATTAAAAAGCGAATTCATCAGATTGATTTGTTTATGAAATACCCTCATGATGTGCAAGAGGAATGGTTTAAGAAATTATTACAAGCAGGCAGAGAAACCGAATTTGGAAAAAAATATGACTTTGACTCCATTCGCAATTACGAGCAATATCGTCAACGAGTTCCAATACATTCTTATGCTACCTTGAAACCATATATCGACCGGCTGCGAGCTGGTGAACAAGATTTACTCTGGCCTTCTGATATTAAATGGTTTGCTAAATCATCGGGCACTACCGCCGGAAAGAGCAAATATATTCCAGTAAGTCGACACGCTTTAGAAGAGTGCCATTTCAAAGCTGGAAAAGACATGCTATCCATCTACGTTAACAATCATCCCGAGACTATGGTTTTTGATGGTCGAAGTATAGCTATGGGCGGTAGTCATAATATTTCAGATGTAAATAATGAGGAGTATTACGATGGTGATCTTTCTGCTATTTTAATTGAGAACCTCCCCTTTTGGGCTCAAATTCTCCGTACTCCCAATAGAGAAATCGCCTTGATGGACGAGTGGGAAAGTAAAATTGAAAAAATGGCATTAATCACCATGGAGGAAGATGTAACTTCACTTTCTGGTGTTCCATCATGGACTTTATTATTAGTGAAAAAGATTTTAGAAATAAGTGGTCAAAAATATATTAAAGAGATTTGGCCCAATTTGGAGGTATTTATTCACGGTGGAATTAAATTCGAACCCTACCGCAAACAGTTTGCTGAATTAGTTGGCCCGAGTGGAATCAATTATCAGGAAACTTATAATGCTTCTGAAGGTTTTTTCGGAATCCAAGACCGAACAGATAGCAATGAGATGCTTTTAATGTTAGATTATGGAATATTCTATGAATTCATTCCTATGAGTGAAATTGATAAAGAATTTCCACAAGTCATTCCACTTGGTGAAGTAGAATTAGGGGTGAATTACGCCCTCCTCATCTCCACTAATGCAGGATTATGGCGCTATAAAATTGGAGACACCATTGAATTCACTTCTACTAATCCCTATCGGTTTTTAATTACTGGCCGAACCAAATACTTTATTAATTTGGTGGGAGAAGAAATTATTCTCGACAATGCCGAACGAGCTTTAAAAGTAGCTTGCGAAAAATGCAATGTGATAGTAGATGAGTATATGGCAGGTCCTGCTGATATTAAAAACGGAGCGCAAGCCAGACACGATTGGATGTTTGAATTTATAAAAGCCCCAACGGACTTGGCTGTTTTTGGAGATGCTTTGGACAATGCGCTAAAATCCTTAAATTCAGATTACGAAGCCAAAAGATATAAAGACATGATATTACACCCCCCTCATCTCACCAGCTTAAAACCTGGCACCTTTTATGCTTGGTTAAAAAGCAAAGGCAAATTGGGTGGGCAACATAAAGTTCCTCGTTTACTCAACCAACGCCCAATTATTGACGAAGTATTAAGTATTCATTATGAATAAAATTATTAACACTGGCATTGTATTACTTTTCCTCCTCCAAAATATTGCTTTTGGACAATATTATCATTTCGAACAAGCGAAATCAGCACAATACACTGGTAACAAAATAAGCTGTGATGATAGAGGGAATCTATTGATTGCTGCCAAAGGTAACCTCACCAAACTGGACTTCTCAGGAAACTTCATCGCCAATTACCACCCCTTGTTTCCAGGGAAAATCAAATGCATTGACGCCAAAGACCCTCGCAGGATATTACTATATTATAAGACATACTCCTATATTCTTTTCCTAAATCAGGATTTGGCCAACGCAGGGTCACTCAGCTTTTACAACCTAAACAGAAATCCTCAACCCATAGATTTAAGTATAAACAATTTGGGGTTTTCTTCACTGGCATGTCTCGACGAATACAACGATGCCTATTGGGTTTATGATGCCAACACTTCCGAAATTGTATTATTGGATCAAGAAAATAGAATTGATTTCAGAGGTGATGCATTAGATGAATTAATGGATTTGGAACCCCAACCCAATTTCATGATGACGGAAGCCAACAGACTTTTTATTAACAATCCATCAACTGGGGTTTATATTTTCGATGAAAATGGTAGATTTGTAAGGAAATTAGCATTGTTTGGATTGAAAAAAATTCAGGTTTTCAAAGATATGTTGTTTTATACCAGCAACAGCTTCTTTATCACTCATAATCTAATCACTGGAGAAGAAACATATCATCCACTTCCAGTTTTAGAATTTATTGATTGGTCACTAAATATGAATACAAGTCCAGCAAGAATCAACTTTCTCACATCAAAAGGAGTATTGATATATTCCATGGAAAAGAACATAAAGTAAAACTAAAATACAAGACGATGCACTTAGCTATTGCAGGAAATATTGGTTCAGGAAAAACAACACTCACCAGATTGTTGGCCAAGCAGATGAAGTGGAAACCTTATTATGAAAGCGTTGACGACAATCCATATTTGGATAGTTTTTATGACGATATGAAACGTTGGTCTTTCAATCTTCAGGTGTACTTCTTAAATAGTAGATTCCGTCAGGTGGTTGAAATAAGAGAAAGTAACAAAACTATCATTCAAGATAGAACCATTTATGAGGATGCTTATATATTTGCTCCCAACTTACATCAAATGAATCTGATGACCACTCGTGATTTTGATAATTACATTTCATTATTCGAGTTGATGAGTTCATTTATTGAAGCACCAGATCTATTGATTTATTTAAGGGCCAGTGTATCTACTTTGGTGAGCCAAATTGCTTCTAGAGGAAGAGATTACGAGGAGTCTATTCGTATTGATTACCTCAAGAAGCTTAACGAGCGTTACGAAGAATGGATTACTAATTATACCCACGGTAAATTATTAATCATTGATGTTGATAATATCGACTTCGCTAATAATCCTGAAGATTTAGGGATGATCATCGAAAAGATTAGTGGTGAAATTCACGGTTTATTCTAGATCATGAAGATACTAGGTGTTATTCCTGCTCGCTATGCCAGTACACGATTTCCTGGAAAACCATTAGCCTTAATCTATGGCAAATCGATGATTAGGAGAGTCTACGAGCAAGCTGCAAGCTGTAAAGCCCTGAACAAAGTTATCGTTGCTACTGACGATCAAAGAATCTTCGAGCATGTTAAATCATGGGGAGGGGAGGTCATGATGACTGCAGAAAACCATCAGAGCGGAACCGACCGTTGTAATGAAGTTTTGAGTCACCAAGAAGATAATTTTGATGTAGTGGTAAATATTCAAGGTGACGAACCTTATATTGAGCCATCTCAGATAGAGAAAGTTACGGAAAGCTTTGCCAATCGCGAAACACAAATAAGTTCATTAGCTAAAAAAATTGAGGATATTGGGGAACTTTTCAACGCCAATTCCGTTAAAGTGGTCATTGGTGAGAATCAGAAAGCGCTATATTTTAGCAGAGCTGCGATTCCATTTTTAAGAGGTGTTGAAAAAGAGGAATATCTAGATTTTTACGAATTTTATAAGCACATTGGATTATACGCTTATAGGACGGAGACATTAAAAGAAATTTGCAAACTTCCACAAGCTCCTTTAGAAATTGCAGAATCACTAGAGCAACTTAGATGGCTTTCGGCAGGATATGAAATCTCTATGAACCTCACCGATATTGAAGGCCTATCTGTTGATACGCCTGAGGATTTATCAAAACTTACAAACAAGTCTTGATTTCCAATATTATAGATTGTATTTTTGTGAAATTATTAGTATAAGTGAATGATGGATTTAGCTGCACATATTGGCAATTTAGTTAGAGAGAATGAAATGGTGATTATCCCAGGTTTGGGTGCTTTTCTAACCAACTCCTACTCTTCTAAAGTACACGCTATTTCTTATAAAGTGACTCCTCCAGGCCGTCATATTGCATTCAATTCTAAAATTAATGACAACGATGGTTTCTTGGCACATAGTTTAGTTAAGAAAAACCAATATAATTATAAGGAAGCGCTACAATTAATTGAAACTTTCGCTGATTTTTGCCAAACCGAGATTCAAGATGGAGGAAAGATTTCTTTTGAAAACTTAGGTCTTCTATCCATGAACCGAAATGGTCATATTGAATTTTCTCCTGATTTAAGTGTGAATTACGATGATTCTTATTTTGGCTTGCCTGATATAATGGCTCAACCTATTTTAAGAAATAGAAATCACCAGCCTGTTATTACACTGCATCCCGAAGCCAAAAAGAAAATTAAGAACAGCGCTCCTATTATTAGGCGCATTGCAGCCATCGCTCTTCCTTTGATGATACTGAGTGTTTTAGCATGGTTCATTAAAGAACCCATTGGAAATTACTTTCAACAATCAGCGAGTATCATAAGTATCGAAACTGATAGCTCAGTTCCTGCTGATTCAGAAACAAAAACGGAGGAGGCCAAACAAGATAATACTGCTGACATTTCTAAAGAACGCGTAGCGATTAAAATCATCGAAGAAGCAGTGCTAGCTGAACCCGAAATGATAGTTAACGAGCAGACCCAAAACATTAAAGGATCTTTCCATATCATCTGCGGTGCATTTGGCGAAAAGAAATTTGCGGATAAGCTTTTATCTGAACTAGAAACAGAAGGTTTTGAAGCTTATATTGCCGGACAAAATAAAAATGGTCTATACAGAATTAGCGCTGCAAATTTTAGCAATCGTAAAAAAGCAGTAGAGCAACTTAAATGGTTCCAAGCCAACAAAAACAAAAGTGCCTGGTTGTTGAATGAGGAGTTTTAAATCAACTCCCTATTACGTTTTCAATCGACAAACCTAGGGCAAACCTTCACATTGCTTTAATCTTTCAATCTGCTGATTTACTGTCAAATAAAAATATGTGTTTTACTTTTCTAATATGTATTTCGTAAGTAATCAGTCTAATATCAAATTACTATAATGCCAATAAGAAATGATTTTTTTGTATAGTCCTTCCTCTTGGGGAGCCAAAAAAAATCAACCAATTTTAGAATATCGATCGGCTATTTCTCATTTTGACGCGCTGTTGTATAATTGTTTAATCTAACAATTTTACTGATATTTCTTACTGATTAGTAACTGTTCTTCTATTTTTGAGTACCATTGAGTGTACTTTGTGGACTCTGTATAACTGGATCACAAAGAATCACCAAAAGGTCACAAAGTATTCAAGATATGCTTGCCCAGTCAACAAAACCAGTTTTAAGCATTCATTGTTAATAACAATGAAGCTTACTTCATCTCCATCAATTCCTCAGGAGTGACACCCATATCAATAGTATCTATCACTTGTACAACTTCCACTGGCTTTCCATCAGAATCCAACCTCTTTATAAGTGAACCGTCCTCGTAGTACTCAATATATAAGACGGAACCATCCACATCGTAATATGTCCATTCTCCTATTTGCATACCTTCTTTAAATACACCTGCCACACGTATTTTATTCTCAGGGTAGTACACTTCAAAGACACCATGGAGTACATCCTCAGTAAAAGTCATCTTTCTTTGTAAAGTACCCTCCTCAAAATATTCAATTTGTTCCCCATGAATTTTTCCATTCACATAAGAGGTTTCTTTCATAAGGGCTCCTACATAATTATATAGTTTCCAAAGTCCATTCCCTTGCCCTTTTGTATAGTATTCCTCATTTACCAATACACCATCGCTATTATACAAAAGCCACAAACTGTCCTTAACTTGATCAATATATAAACCTTTAGCTTTTGGAGTCTTTTTTCTATCATCATAAAACATCTCTACCAAACAATGAGACCCATTTTGGGAATACAAAGACTTGGATTGCAATCTTCCACTTTTATAATAGCGTAGAAATTCACCCAAAGGTTGATCATCCTCAAACTGCCCCTCATAAAACTTAACACCATCTTTATACTTTACCCATTTTCCTTGCTTTCTTCCCATCTCATCGATCTGGTTTTGTTGAGAAAAGAGAACCTGATTTCCCATTATTAGGATAAATCCAAAGAATATGTATTTCAGAAGTTTCACTTGCATGCTTTTCTTATTTTTGCATTTAATTTTTCAATTAACAAAGTTACAAAAAGGATAGCTATTAGAGACCATTCTCAGGAATTCTCTAATTCCCTCCCTTTCAAACTTCATATATAACGATAAAAATGGATTTTCATTTCTCATCATATCTATTAGAAGACGCCGTAAACGAACTTTCCAAACTACCTGGCGTAGGAAAGAGAAGCGCCATGCGTCTGGCACTACATCTTTTAAAACAAGAAAAAACTCATGTTAAGCGACTCGGCGAAAGTTTAATTAAAATGCGTGAAGAGATGCGATTTTGCAATAAATGTCATAATATTTCCGAAAAAGAAATTTGCAATATCTGTTCTAATCCCAAAAGAGACCCCTCAATAGTTTGTATTGTAGAAGACATAAGAGATGTTTTGGCTATAGAAAACACCGGACAATTTACCGGATTATACCATGTTTTGGGTGGATTAATAAGCCCAATGGACGGAATTTCGCCTTCCGACCTCGAAATCCGATCATTTTTAACACGAATTAAAGAAGAAAATATTGAGGAAGTTATTTTTGCTTTAGCAGCGACAGTTGAAGGAGACACGACCAATTTTTACATTTTTAAGCAACTTAAAGAAAGCAAAACAAAAGTGAGTTCATTGGCTAGAGGTGTTGCTATTGGTGATGAAATAGAGTTCGCCGATGAGGTTACATTAGGAAGATCCATCATTCAAAGGCTACCTTACACAGGGGTATAAAAAAACCTCCAATCAGAACGATTGGAGGCCAAATTATTATTCCCACTTAAAATTAACGCATCGAGGCAAATATAAGACAATTATCCACTCAGCACTACTTTTTTTGAAAAAAAATAAAGAAAATTTAAAATTTAACATTTCTTAAAATAACATTGGAATCATTTTTAATTAAAATACCTGAAATTTTGTCAGTTTTCTGTTAATTTGTACTTTTATTGATTCTACAAAAACAAACACCTCATATATACTATGGAGTTACAAACCATCAAACAAAGATTTGGTATCATCGGAACATCCCCTCTTCTTGACAGGGCGATTAATATTGCTTCACAAGTAGCCCCAACCGATTTATCCGTGCTCATCACAGGAGAAAGCGGAGTAGGAAAAGAAGTCTTTCCAAAAATCATTCACCAATTGAGTTCACGCAAACATGGTCATTATATTGCCGTCAACTGCGGAGCTATTCCCGAAGGAACCATAGACAGCGAGCTATTTGGCCACGAAAAAGGCGCCTTTACTGGAGCTAGTGATTCCAGAAAAGGATATTTCGAAGTAGCTGATGGAGGAACCATTTTCCTTGACGAAGTGGCAGAACTGCCTGTTTCCACTCAGGTTCGCTTGTTAAGAGTTTTAGAAACCGGGGAGTTTATGAAGGTGGGAAGCAGTAAAGTGCACAAAACCAATGTGAGAGTAATTGCAGCAACAAATGTGGATATTCCAAAAGCCATCAGTAATGGGAAGTTCCGTCAAGACTTATTCTATCGACTAAATTCGGTCCCCATAGCAGTTCCAAGTTTAAGAGAGCGTAAAGACGACATCTATCTGTTATTTAGAAAATTCTCTTCCGACTTTTCTGAAAAATACAGAATGCCAATAGTTCGTCTAAATGAAGATGCACAAGAATTATTGAAAAAATACCGCTGGGAAGGAAATATTCGTCAATTAAAAAATGTTACTGAACAAATCAGTACCATCGAAACGGATAGGCTAGTTGATGCCATGACCATTACCAAATATCTCCCTCAGTCTTACTCCAAGGAATTACCCGTGCTCTATTCTAAGAAAGAAGATGAAAAATTATCGGAAAGAGATCTACTTTACAAGGTGCTTTTTGATATGAAAAAGGACATCTCAGAATTAAAAAAGACAATGGTAGAGATTATTCAAGGTGGCAATTCTATTTCAAAGGAAGAAAGTAATCAGCTTCTTAAAAAGATAGATCAGGATTATAATATCATTCTTAGCCCACAGCGTGACGAATCTAATAGTAAAGATTCTAGATCCTACCAAGAAGATCTTCACGAACAAGTATTTGAAACTTTAGATCAAAAGGCTGAGGTTATAGAAGAATCACTGTCTATTCAGAAAAAAGAGGAAGATCTTATTAGAAGAGCCTTGTCGAAACACCATGGGAAAAGAAAAAATGCCGCTCATGATTTGGGAATCAGTGAGCGTACTTTATACAGAAAAATAAAAGAATACGACATTAACTCATGACAATGACCAAAAAAATCATAGGGAAAACTAGTGTTATAGTTTTGTTATTTACATTGATGGTGGGAATCTCATCATGTGTGAGTTATAGTTTTACTGGAGCTTCGATTCCACCAGAAGCAAAAACCATTAGCATTCAATATATCGACAATCAAGCCAGCTTTGTTGTTCCAACCTTAAGCGAATCTTTAACAACAGAAATTAAGGATCGCTTTTCGAGTCAAACAAGCTTAGTATTAGTTAGAAATAATGGCGACCTGCAAATAGAAGGCTTTATAACAGACTATTCCACTTCTCCGCAAGCGGTAACAAGTAATGAGCAAGCGGCTTTAAACAGGCTCAATATTTCGGTAAAGATAAAATTCACCAACCTGATTGAGCCTGATAAAAACTACGAAACCACTTTCAGCAGATATAATGACTACCCATCCTCTCAGGATTTAAATTCTGTTCAGGATGCACAAATAGAAATCATTAATGAAATGTTGGTAGATGATATTTTTAATAAAGCCGTTGTAAATTGGTAATATGAACAAAGCACACTATTATCGTTTACTGGATAACCCCAAACTATTATCAGAAGATAGTTTAAAGGATTTGGAGAAATTAATTTCCAGTTATCCATATGTGGAGAATTTCAGAATTCTATTTGCTTTGAATTTGCTGATTTTAGACGATTTTAGGTATCAGAAACATCTACACAAAGCTGCTTTTCATGCTTCAGACAGAAGAAAACTAAAGTATTGGATAGATTTTATGATTCAAGAAGAGGATATGAATCCTCCAGAAATAGAAACAGAACCTATTCATACAAAAGCTAGAGTTCATATCTCCAAGCCATCAGATGAAACCGTAGAAGAAAAGGAAGACTATAGCCCAGAGAAAGAGCTAGAATCAGAGGAGATCTCAGGGGAGGTCTCTCAAATAAAAACGCCAAAGCTAATTATACAGACTCCTCCAGAAAAAACCCAAAAAGTTCAACAATTATATGTGTCCGAAGAAAGTCAAATAGATCTTGCAGAGGAAAAGAAGAAAAAACAAGCCAGCAAGTCCAAAGCCGAACTATTAAAATTAGTTAGGAAAAGGTTGGCAGAAATAGAAGCAGAAAAGAGAGATGTACAAGAAGGAAAAAGCGAAACAGTGGAGCCTACCCAGACAAATATTTTAAAAGCTCAGCTCATTGATCGTTTTATTGAAGCTCAACCAAGCATCACTCGACCAAATAAAAAAGATTTCCACGATCCATATAAAGATGCTGTAGATAGTACAATTGACGAAGATGATTTTTTCGTGACAGAGACTCTGGCACAGATTCATAAGCAACAAGGCAATATAACTAAGGCCCTAGAAATTTATCAAAAATTAATTTTGAAAAATCCAGAAAAAAGTACTTACTTTGCAGCCCAAATTCAAGAATTGAGTAAAAATAATTAGAAAAAAGAATAGCCATGGGTGCGTATATAATTGTATCAGTTTTAATTTTAATCACTTGTATCTTATTAATGTTAGTAGTTTTGGTTCAAAACTCTAAGGGTGGTGGATTAGCTTCCAACTTTGCTGGAAACAATCAGTATTTAGGAGTAAGAAAAACTGCTGATTTCTTAGAGAAATCAACATGGACTCTAGCTTTAGTTCTATTAGTATTGAGTTTATTCTCTATTTTCGTTATTCCAAGATCAGTAAACAATGGTGATATTATCGATACTGAACTTAGGGAACAAATTGAAAATGCTCAGCCAATTCCATCAAATATGGTTCCTCCAACGGAGAATGCTGAATAGTATTATTCAATAAAAATATACAAATGATTTCTCAGATGCTGAGAAATCATTTTTTTTTGAGCTTAATAATTTTAGAATATTCCATCTAAAATAAATAAATATAATAGTTGGCATATCATTGTCAGTAGCTGAAAAGCCAAAGATTAGAGTTCCAAATCCTATTTAATCTTAAGACATCATTACATCAAAAAAAGTTCTGCTGTTACCTAACTAACAGAAATATTATTGTTTTATTTGTAAAATCTCTTAATTTTGCTAGGTTATTGCGGAATTGGATTGAACAACAAATTCTGAATCAAAAAAGGAAAATATGTCTATTAAACAGAAGTCTTTAGATTTAAGAGAGAGAATGAAAAACGCCTTGTCTGGTGGGGGATCCAAGGCTATTGAAAAACAAAAAGCCGTAGGTAAATTAACTGCCCGTGAGCGTATTGTTGCCATTCTCGATCCAAAATCCTTCCATGAATATGATCTATTTGTAGAACATGCTGCAAAAGATTTTGACATGGATAAAAAATACCTCGCTGGTGATGGAGTAATCACTGGAACAGGTACACTAGGAGCTCATCCTGTATGTATTTACGCACAGGATTTCACCGTTGCTGGTGGTTCTTTGGGGTATATGCACGCAAAGAAAATCACTAAAATCATGGACCATGCCATGAAAATGAAGGTGCCAATCATTGGAATCAACGATTCTGGTGGAGCACGTATTCAAGAAGGGGTTAACTCCTTGGCTGGTTATGGTGAAATATTTTTTAGAAATACTCAAGCATCTGGGGTTATCCCTCAGATATCTGTTATTTTAGGACCCTGCGCCGGTGGCGCTGTTTATAGTCCTGCTTTAACCGATTTTGTATTCGTAGTAGACAAGATATCCAAAATGTTTATTACAGGTCCTGAAGTGATTAAAACAGTGCTTGGTGAGGAAATTAGTATGGAAGCCCTTGGTGGTGCATATGTACATGCTGCCAAAACAGGAAACGCTCATTTCTATGCAGAAAGTGAGCAAGAGTGTTTTGGACAAATTAAGCAATTATGTACTTACATCCCTTGGAATAATACCAAAAAGCCCGATCGCTTTCCTAAAAAGCCACCAAGAACAAGAACATATAAGTTGGATGAAATTATGCCAACAGATCCGAAAATGCCATATGATGTAAGAGATGTAGTGAAGGCGATTTGTGACAACTCTGAGTTCTTTGAGATCCAAGAGCATTTTGCAAAAAACATTGTTATTGGCTTCACTCGTATTGATGGAGAAACTATTGGTATCGTAGGGAACCAGCCAGCCTTTTTAGCCGGGGTTCTTGATGTAGACTCTTCTGATAAAGCCGCCCGTTTTATCCGTTATTGTGATGCATTTAATATTCCACTATTAACACTGGTTGACCTTCCTGGTTACTTACCTGGAGTAGATCAAGAGCATGCTGGTGTTATTCGTCATGGTGCTAAAATTCTTTATGCTTATTCTGAAGCTACAGTTCCCAAACTGACTGTAATAATGAGAAAAGCTTATGGAGGAGGATATATCGCCATGTGCAGTCATCACTTAAGAGCTGACTTCGTATTTGCTTGGCCAATGGCAGAGATTGCTGTTATGGGACCTGAAGGTGCTGCAAATATTATTTTCAGAAATGAAATTAAAAATGCTGAAGATCCTGAAAAAGTAAGATTACAGAAAGTGGAAGAGTACAAACAGAAGTTTGCTAATCCATACGTAGCAGCAGCCTATGGTTATGTTGATGCGGTAATTGAGCCAGAAGAAACTAGAAAAATGATTGTTCATGCTCTTGAAATTAGTTCTTCGAAAGATGTTCAGACTCCTAAAAAGAAACATGGTGTTCCACCATTCTAAAACATAAGCTAATGAGTAAAGATGATAAGTCAAAGGAAACTCAGTATAGCGAGTTTAATGTAGATAACTCTATATATATTACTGAAGTACCCGAAAGCTACAAGAACAGAAAGCCCTACATACCAGAAAATGTAAAGGAACTTCCTGCAGCTATTCCTGGTACTATCTTCGAGATTTTTGTAGAAGAAGGACAGACCATTGAAATTGGCCAAGATTTATTAATTCTGGAAGCCATGAAGATGAAAAATCAGATCACTAGTTTTATTGGTGGAGAGATTAAAAAAATCCATTGTAAACCTGGTGATATTGTCAGAAAAGGACAATTACTGATAGAGTTTAAATAATAAAAAAAAGGGAGCAAAATTGCTCCCTTTTTTTATGGTTAATGAATTTATACCAATGACAAATAGAAATGTGCCTTAAATTAGTTTTGATAAAAGGATAGCTTGATTATATATCGGTATTTACCAATATAACTAGCAAAATGCTTTAAGGAGTATTTTGATGTACATTTGTTATTACTATTCAGGAATAGCACTATTAATCTTTATACTAGTTACCACCAAGTTACTGGTGGCTGTACTAATAATATCACCCTCCTCATTCATCACCTTACATTCAATGTTGGCTATCTTTTTACCAATTCTTACCACTTTTGCTTTAACCAATACTTTTTCACCCTCTTTGGCACCATAAAGATAATTCACATTCAGGTTGGTTGTAGTAAACAAGTTTTTTTTGCGACAAGGTAAAAAGGGCCATACCCATGGTATCATCTATCAACGCAGCCATTACACCGCCTTGCAGTGTGCCTAATGGATTAGTCATTTCTTTTCTTACCGTGTATTCAATTTCAGCAAAACCTTCTTCTACGTTCACTAAAAAGCCTTTCAGCCACAAGGCCGATGGAGACATGCTTTTAGTTATAGGTTTATTGACATGCTGTTTCAGATAAGATAATATTGGATTCTTTGTCATTATGATTGATATATACTATTTATTTCCTCTTCATATTTAGCGACTACCTTCTTTCTTTTCAATTTTAATGTTGGAGAAAGCATTCCCGTATCTGGCGTCCATTCATCAGCCACAATTCTGAATGTTTTAATTTTGGCAATATGGTCGAGCTGCGCATTATATTTATCTACTTCTCTTTGAATACGAGCAACAATAATAGGATTTTTAATAAGCTCCTCATTATCTCTAAACTCCACCACATGTATAGTACACCAGTTATGAAGGAAGTTAAAATCGGGTACTATCAGAGCTGCTGTGAATTTCTGGTTTTCACCAATCACCATTAATTGCTCAATAAAATTCGATTCTTTAAATACATTCTCAACAGCTTGAGGAGCCACATATTTACCACCCGATAATTTGAAAATTTCTTTTTTCCTATCGGTGATATAAAGAAAACGACCTTCTATTTTCCCGATATCGCCCGTATGAAACCAGCCATCTTTTAAGGCTTCTGCAGTTAGTTCTGGCTCCTTATAATAGCCAACCATCACATTATCACCCTTGAGCAAGATTTCACCATCTTCAGCTATCTTCACCTGAACGCTATCATTAATATAACCCACAGAACCAAATAATACATTTGGAGACTCAAAACCATTTGCGGTAGCTATGGGAGAAGTTTCAGTTAAACCATAACCTTCTTGCACCTTAATTCCGGCTGCCCAAAAAGCTCTGGCCAATCGTGGTTGTAGAGCAGCTCCTCCAGAAACAATTCCTTTTACATTTCCACCTAAGGCTGCTCTCCATTTATTCAAAACCAACTTATCAGCGATCTTTAACTTAAAATTATAAAAAGCAGAACGATCTTCAGGATTTGGCTGATACTGATCCCCTACTCTTACTGCCCAAAAGAAAATCATCTTTTTTACAAAACTCAACCCTCTACCTGTATTTATAATCTTGTCATATATTTTTTCGAAAATACGAGGAACCGAAATAAAAGTATGAGGCTGTACTTCTTGCATATCAGGAACGATAGACTCGATGCTTCCTGCATAATAAATCTCTAAACCCTTATATTGCCACAGGTAAATCCCACATCTTTCTAAAACATGTGACATCGGTAAGAAACTAAATGCTCTTTCTTTATATTTCAAAGGTTGAGTGAATTCTAGGCCTAAAACAACATTACTCACCACATTTTTATGGGTAAGCATAACTCCTTTTGACAAACCAGTTGTTCCTGAGGTATATATTAATGTCAATAAATCATCTGGCAAAACAGAAGCTTTTCTTTCTACTAATTCCAACTTGTACTTCTCTTGATTCTTCTCCCCTAAAGAAACAATATCATTAAGACTTTTTACACCAGCAATATCCTCAATACTATATACCTCTTGAATGCTATCTGCCTGATAAATTACAGGCAATAGTTTGGTGTAAATTTCTTTGGAAGAGACAATTAAAATTTTAGCCTCGGAGTGTTTTAGAATATGAAGATATTCTATTTCACTAATGGTAGGGTAAATGCCAACATGAACCAGTCCCAATTGTGACATCCCAAAATCGATAAAGTTCCATTCTGGACAATTATTAATGACTGTAGCAATTTTATCACCCTTTGAGAAGCCCATCTCAATAAATCCATAACTAATTAAATCTAC
The DNA here is from genome assembly GCF_013166655.1 of Lentimicrobium sp. L6. Taxonomy (NCBI): domain Bacteria; kingdom Pseudomonadati; phylum Bacteroidota; class Bacteroidia; order Bacteroidales; family Lentimicrobiaceae; genus Lentimicrobium; species Lentimicrobium sp. L6. Next base: position 11,548 of record NZ_JABKCA010000053.1, on the reverse strand, counting down.
ATTTTTTCTGTATTCTTGAATAGTATAAGATTCCCACTGATCATTACGCTTAATAGACAGTGCTTTGTCGAGAGGTTGATGTATCTCGTTATAGCTTAAAATATCGAATGTTCTTTTGATTTCCTTCATGCGGCTTTTCTAGAGTTATAGGTTCAAAGATAATTATATTTCTAAATTAATAAGATGGGGTATTTACATTAATTTGACAAAGAGCATTCATCTAAGCAAAATCAGCCTAGCAACTCTTGTATCAACTTTAATCTCCATTCCCATTAGAATATCTATAGATTTCTCTAAGGATATGATCATATTTCTCATAAATATTTTTTCGTTTAAGTTTAAGTGTTGGGCTGAGTTCTCTGGTATTTGGACTCCACTCATCACAAACTATTCTAAATCGTTTCACATTCTCTGTTAGAGATAGTTTTTTATTAACGATATTCACTTCTTTTTGGAAACGGGCCACCACTTCAGGTTTTCTCACCAACTCCATATTGTCTCTATAGTGTACCTTATGCTTTGATGCCCAAAAATGCAGATGGTTAAAGTTTGGCGAAACCAAAGCACTTGCAAATTTCTCATTTTCACCAACCACCATTATTTGTTCAATGAAGATAGATTCCTTAAATTTATTCTCAACCGCCTGAGGTGCTACATACTTTCCTGATGATAATTTAAAGATTTCTTTCTTTCTATCAGTAATCTTCAAAAATTTATCATCTTCTAGAACACCGATATCTCCAGTATGAAACCAACCATCTTCATCTATTACTTCTGCGGTAAGATCAGGTGCATTATAGTAACCCATCATTACGTTAGGTCCTTTGCATAAAATCTCACCATCCTCAGCTATCCTCACTTCAACACCATCAATAACAGGGCCCACAGTTCCAAATTTAATATTTGGATAATAAGCATTATTAACAGCAATTACAGGCCCTGTTTCTGTTAAACCATAGCCCTCCATAACTTTCATACCTGCCGCATGAAAAACACGGGCCAATCTAGGTTGTAAAGCGGACCCTCCAGAAACTATGGTACTAATATTCCCTCCTAAAGCTTCATTCCACTTATCAAAAACCAACTTTCGAGCTAATTTGAGTTTCTGCTCATATAACCAACCATTCTCTCCATTTAGTTCATATCGTAAACCTAAATTAACAGCCCAAAAGAATATAACCTTTTTAATCCCTGAAAGATCTTTTCCTTTCGCCACAATTTTGTCATACACTTTTTCGAGCAATCTTGGCACTGTATTAAATCCATCGGCTTTAATTTCTTTTAAATTATCAGCAATGGTTCCCATATTTTCAGCATAATAAATTCGCAAGCCCTTATACTGAAAATGATAATTCATCATGCGCTCATAAACATGGCATAATGGTAAAAAACTTAATACTTTAGCTCCAAACTCCATGGGCTGCACTGGTGCAGTGGCAATAAAATTGGAAACCAAATTCTGATGGGACAACATCACACCTTTGGAGTTTCCTGTGGTCCCCGATGTGTAAATAATGGTAACTAAATCCTTTGAACTTATCGATTCTTTATGTTTTAGAAGTGCTTCTTTATGCTTAGGCTCAGTTTTTTTACCTAAAGCTAAAATCTCCCCGTAATTCTTTTCACCTTCAATTGTATTTATAGTGAATATCTCCCTAATAGTAGTGGCTTCCTCTGCTAAAGGACTAAGCTTTTTTAATAGTAATTTATCACTTAGAATGAGCATCTTAACACCACTATCTGCAAATATATGGGCATACTCACTTTCACTGATAGTTGGATATATTGGAACATGGATAAACCCACCTAAGGATAATCCCATATCAATAAAATTCCATTCTGGTCTATTATTGGAAACTGTAGCTATCTTATCACCTACTTTATATCCCATTTCCATAAGACCATATGCAAAATAATGCGAGTTATCTATATAATCTTTTGTGGAAAACAATTCCCACTTTTTATTTCTCTTAATGGCAAAAGCATCCTCAATTACAAACTTCTCGGCATAACGATCTAATAGATCAAATGTTCTTCTAACTTCCATATTTTAAATAAATTGACAGCAGCAAATATAAAATTTTATATCCAATATATGAAATCACCTTAAGGTCTATATATCTGATACTTACATGATTCACATAATGCATTTTTCGAATTTTTTCATATTTATTCCAATATTTATTATTGTAGATTCTAAAAACATAAAAAATATTTCCAATTATTTACCTGGACAAGAATCCATATCAAAGAAATCTAAACATTTAGGTTTCCGAAATATGGAAATATTTTTCAAAAAACAGAAATTTTGAATAGTTATTCTTGTTTGAATCAAAAAATATCACTATATTTGATATGAAAGATTAACTTATAAAAATCATATAAGATGAAAATAACAATCGTAGGAACTGGTTATGTGGGCTTAGTAACTGGTGCATGTTTTAGTGAAGTAGGTATCGACGTAACTTGCGTGGATATTGATGAACTCAAAATTGAAAACCTTAAAAAAGGTATCATTCCAATCTACGAGCCTGGACTGGAAGATCTAGTACATAGAAATGTAAAAAAAGGGAGACTTCATTTTAGCACAAAGCTTTCTGAATGCTTAGATGGAGCTGAAGTAGTATTTGGAGCAGTAGGTACCCCACCAGATGAAGATGGTAGTGCTGACCTAAAATACGTTCTAGAAGTAGCTAAAGAAGTTGGACGTCATATGAATGACTATCTATTAATGGTCACCAAAAGCACAGTACCTGTTGGTACAGCAGAAAAAGTAAGAAAAGCATTACAAGGAGAGTTAGATAACCGTGACTCTAAACTTGAATTTGATGTATGTTCAAATCCAGAATTCCTTAAGGAAGGCGCTGCAGTATCTGATTTTCTTAAACCAGACCGAATTGTTGTAGGCTGTGACACAGACAAAGCCAAAAAAACGATGGAAAGACTATATAAACCATTTACCATGAATGGTCACCCTGTGGTTTTTATGGATGTCACTTCTGCAGAAATGACCAAATATGCAGCCAACAGTATGCTGGCCACAAAAATCAGTTTCATGAACGATATAGCCAATCTATGCGAAATTGTTGGAGCCGATGTAAATTCAGTGAGAAGAGGAATAGGTTCAGATTCAAGAATTGGAACTAAATTTATTTATCCTGGTACAGGTTATGGCGGCTCCTGCTTCCCAAAAGATGTTAAAGCTCTTATTAAAACCGCAGATGACTTTTCTTATAGTTTAAAAGTGTTAAAAGCTGTTGAAGAAGTTAACGAGGCACAAAAGTCTATTTTAATCACTAAACTGAATAAGCACTTTAATCATGATTTAAAAGGTAAAACATTTGCTTTATGGGGACTCGCCTTTAAACCACAAACCGATGATATGAGAGAAGCTCCAAGCTTAGTAATCATCAGAAAGCTTCTTGAAGCTGGAGCAAATGTGAAAGCTTATGACCCTGTTGCAATGGAAGAAGCAGGAAGAATATTAGGTGATAAAATTGAATATGGACAAGATCAATATGATGTATTGATCGATTCTGATGCCCTTATCATTGCTACAGAATGGCCAGAATTCAAATTCCCGAACTTCAATATTATTAAGAAACTATTAAAAAACCCTGTTATTGTTGATGGTCGTAACGTATACGACCTCGATGAAATGAAAGACAGGGAGATAGATTATTATTGTATTGGAATAAATACTAAAAAATAATATTTAACCCAAGAGATTATTTCTAAGCCATTCCCCTCTATTAGCCTAGTGCAATGCTTAGAGATAATCTCTTACAATTAAATCACCACTATGATACGGAAGAAAATACTAGTCACCGGAGGAGCTGGTTTTGTGGGTTCTCATCTAATTGACAGATTATTAAAAGATGGAAATGAAGTTATTTGTGTAGACAATTACTTCACCGGCCAAAAACAGAATATCGTTCACTTAATGGGCAATCCCTATTTTGAATATATTCGTCACGATATTACCATGCCTTTCTTTATAGAGGTGGATGAAATATATAATTTAGCTTGCCCTGCCTCACCAGTTCACTATCAATATAATCCTATTAAAACTGTAAAAACATCAGTTGCGGGAGCCATCAACATGCTTGGATTAGCAAAGAGAATCAACGCTAAAATACTACAGGCTTCCACAAGTGAAGTATATGGAGATCCCAAGGTACACCCTCAAACAGAGGATTATTGGGGCCATGTAAACCCCATTGGAACTAGATCTTGTTACGACGAAGGAAAACGTGTGGCAGAAACACTCTTCTTCAATTATCATTGGCAAAACAAGGTGAGAATTAAAATCATTAGAATTTTTAATACCTACGGTCCTAGGATGCATCCTCATGACGGAAGGGTAGTTTCTAACTTTATTGTTCAAGCATTACAAGGCAAAGATATTACCTTATATGGTGATGGAATGCAAACGCGTAGCTTCCAATATGTAGATGATCTGGTAGAAGGTATGGTTAGAATGATGGCTACTCGTGAGGATTTTACAGGACCTGTGAATGTGGGTAATCCTAACGAATTTACCATTAGAGAACTGGCAGAACAGGTTATTGAACTTACTGGAACAAAGTCTAAGTTGGTATTTGAAGACCTCCCATCTGACGATCCCATGCAGCGCCAGCCTGATATCACTCTTGCCAAAAAAGAATTAGATTGGCAGCCAAATATTCAATTAAAAGAAGGCTTGACAAAAACGATTGATTACTTTAAAAAGATTGTTATTCATTAATAAGAACAAACAGGTGAGTATAAATCTCACCTGTTTTCAATTAAGCTATAATCCATGAAAAAGATTTTAATCACCGGCAGTAATGGCCAATTAGGCAACAGTATAAGAAAGATCGAAGCAGAGTATCCTGATTTCAGTTTTGTATATACCGATGTGGCAGATTTAGATATCACCAACAAAGAAGAAGTGATTAACTTCTTTATAGAAGGTAAGTTTACACACGCCATCAATTGTGCTGCATATACAGCAGTAGATAAAGCCCAAGAAGAATTTGAATTGGCTAAAAAGATAAACGCTGTTGGTCCGACCAATATGGCGACAGCTTCAAGAAAAACCAAATGCCAATTTTATCACATATCTACCGATTATGTTTTTAATGGTAAAAAACATTTCCCCTACAAAGAGGAAGATGCCTGTCAACCACCTTCTGCTTATGGAAAAACTAAGCTCATTGGAGAAGAAATGGTACTTCAAGTTAATGAGAAATCCATCATTATTAGAACCTCATGGTTATATTCTGAGTTTGGGCATAATTTCATGAAGTCTATGCTGAAATTTGGTAAAGAAAGAGACGAGTTAAGAGTCGTTTTTGACCAGATTGGAACGCCAACTTATGCCACTGATTTAGCACGTGCCATTCTTGATATGATATGCTCTGGCAAAGTAGCTTCAGAAAATACTATTTATCATTTTAGCAACGAAGGGGTAGCCAGTTGGTATGACTTTGCTGTAGAAATTATGATAGCGGCTAAAATCGATTGTAAAGTCTCCCCCATCGAAAGCCATGAATATCCTTTACCAGCACCAAGACCTTTCTATAGCGTGATGAATAAAGCAAAAATTAAGAAAGATTTTGATGTAAAGATTCCTCATTGGAGGGTAAGTATGTTGGATTGTCTGAAGATTTTGGAAGATCAGGATTAACTTTCTGAGACCAGCTCTTTTACTCGTAAACTCATTTCCTCCAATAACCATTTTGGGGTAGATGTTGCTCCAGAGATTCCTATATTATTCTTTGCAACAAACCATTCTCTATTAAGATCCTCAATTCGACTAATAAAGTAAGTTTCTATGCCAGTATTTTTGCATATTTGAAACAATTGCCTTCCATTGGAACTCTTTGTACCACTAACGAATATAATTAAATCCTTATCTTCAACAAAATTTCTGAGTTGCTCATCTCTTCTAGCTACAATCTTACAACTACTGTCATTAAAACTAAATTGAGAGGAGGCTAACAAATTTAACTCATCCAATTTCTTTTCGATTTTTTCTTTAATTAAATAATACTCAGAGCGGTATTTAGTAGTTTGAGAGAACAAGTAAATAGGTATAGAGAAGTCGATAAGCTCAAGCTCCTCAATATTTGCTATTACTATTGCTTTATCATCACAATGCCCCATTAAGCTAATGACTTCAGGATGCCTTTTCTTTCCAAATAAAACAATCTGTCCCTTCCCATCTTTAATTTCAGAAAAGGTTTTAGCTATCTTCTTTTGTAGGCTGACAACAATAGGACAAGTAGCATCTTCTACCTCCACTTTGGCCTTTTTTACACTATCATAAGATGATGGAGGCTCGCCATGAGCTCTAAACAAGACATTGGGATAATCACCAGATATGGCCTGCTCCATGGCAATAGTTTTCATTCCAAGCTTTTCAAGACGCTCTACTTCTGCTTCATTATGAATCAGGTCTCCAACCGTATACAAAACCGATTTTTCTTTCAAAATAAATTCCGCTTTCTCAATTGCTTTTTCCACTCCAAAACACGGTCCTGCTCCTGGATCAATTTCTATCTTCATAGTCTTTTATTATTTCCCAAAAATAAAAAAGCCACCCTAAACTAGGATGACTTTTCAATTATTTATTTTTCCAGTTTAAAATTCCTCTACGTGAATTTGACCTGGTACTTTTTTAGTATGCTCAGTAAACCCATCTTTTTCAAGAAGAGCAACCATACTTTCAATCATTCTTGGGTTTCCGCATAAGAATATCTCTGTATCATCAGCTGTTGGGTCAAATCCCCATTTTTCTTTTGCTACTCCACCTTCCCAGATTTTTTCAATAAATCGGGTATCACCACCCCAACCTGCAGGTTCTTTCTGAGGCTCAGTAATAGTAGGTAAATAAGTAAACTGATCGAACATGCTTTCTAAAAGCTGTAATTCACTTGAATATCCCAAGTCCCAGCTATTAGCAGCACCATGAACTACCATGATATTACCTTTACGTTTTAATGCATCAGAACGAAGCATACTCATGTATGGAGCCACACCAGTTCCAGTAGCAATTAATACAATGTTTTTCTCAGGAACAACAGAATCCAAAGTAAACATTCCAACACCTTTTTTACCCATGAAAACTTTATCACCAATATTCAAATTGAACAAACGTGGAGTCAAAGCTCCAGAATGCACCAAAGTGATATAAAATTCTACATAATCAGCTGTAGAAGTAGAAGCAATAGAATAAGCTCTCTTTATCAATTTATCAGGATCTTCAGGAGTTTCAAATTCATCAGTTGCTGAATCGCACCTTTCAGCAGAACCGGGTAATGCTAAAGCCACAAACTGACCACCTTTAAACTCTGGGAATTCCCAACCTACTGGTTTCACACGAACTATCTTCATGATAGGTGAAACTTGTAATATTTGTGTTACTACACTATTTAATTCAATCATTTATTATAGTTTTATTCAAATCCTCCAAAATATTTCATGAACTGAATTCTCTCAAAAGCCTGTGGTTCGTCGAATTTCTCATAGCTAATCTCGCCTCTAAAGTCATCTAAATTAGTATATCCTTTCTCTGTCATCCAAGTCTCAATGTCTTTAAGCATTTTCGATAATTGCACAATACCATGCTTATATAATGTCGAAACCACCTGAACAGCCTCAGCACCTGCGAGAATCTGTTTAATTACATCTTCTCCTTCGTGCACTCCAGTAGAGGCCGCGATAGGAGTTTTGATTTTCCCAGAAAGCAATGCTACCCAACGTAATGAATCAGAAATATTCTCAGGACGACTTAAAACACCAGCCGAAGTGATAGAATAATCATCAATATTAATATCAGGGGCATAATATCTGTTGAAAAGCACAAAAGCATCTACCATTTTGGTAAAGCTCAGCTGACGGATTAAATGTGCCAAACCAGCAGAGTAATGACTCATCTTTAAGGCTATTGGAATATTTACCTGTTTTCTGACCGCTTCAATAATGTCAAAATAAGTCTTCTCATTTTGAGCACTAGTTTTATAAATATCAGAAGGCAAGAGAGAAATATTAATCTCTAAAGCATCGGCTCCAGCATCCTCAATTTTCTTAGCAAACTCAGTCCATTTTCCCATACTAACGCAGTTTACACTGGCAATTACAGGAATATCGACTGCTGCTTTAGCACCTCTGATCAATTGAATGAAGTCGGCATAGGTATATTCTTCAGCATAAGCCTTCATATAATCCATTGCTTCAGGATAATCGAAATCGTTTTGATCGTTGGCTTTTTCCTGTTCCATAAGGATTTGCTCCTCAAATAGGGATTTTAGCACAACGGCTCCTGCGCCTTGTCTTTCCAAGTCGCGGATTTTCTCTACAGAATTTGTTAACCCTGAACTTCCAACTATGATAGGGTTTTTCAACTTCAAACCCATGTAATTTACTGATAAATCCATTTCTTAAAGAATTTCAATTCAGCGCAAAAGTACGTTTTTTTAGAAGATTTTAGAAATCTAAAAATTATTCAAAACGATTCTAAATTGGTATTTTAATTCCGGAATAATACCAAATATATACTAAACTATATTCCTGACACTTACAGAGTTTTACTGAACTTACAAATACCTGAGGTATCTCATTTGAAAATTCCTTACTTTTATCGGTTCAAATTCAATCATCAAATTCAATAAATCACAATATCATGAAAAAATATATTTTCATAGCCATGGCAGCCATTTTGGGTTTATACTCATGTAATCAAAAGCAAGAAAAGATGTTAAACTATCCAATTAGTCAAAAAGTTGATACCGTGGACATCTACCATGGAGTAGAGGTTGCAGACCCTTTTCGGTGGTTGGAAGATGATAATTCCGATTCCACCAAAGCCTGGGTGTCTAAGCAAAACAAAGTCACCAACGACTACTTAGCAGAAATTCCTTTTCGCCAAAAAATAAAAGACAGACTGACAGAAATCTGGGATTACCCCAAATATGGAATGCCTTTTAAAAAAGGTGACTATTGGTATTTTTATAAAAACGATGGATTACAGCCTCAATATGTAATTTACAGAATGAAAACCTTGGATGGCGAACCTGAGTTATTTCTTGATCCTAATACTTTTTCGGAGGATGGTACTGTAGCATTAAGCGGTCTTTCCTTCTCAAAAAATGGGAAGCTTTGTACTTATAGTTTAAGCAGTGGTGGTTCTGATTGGAGAGAAATTTTTGTGATGCATGTGGAAAGCAAAACCAAGCTTGAGGATCATCTAAAATGGATAAAATTCTCAGGTATGAGTTGGTATAAAGATGGTTTCTATTATAGTCGTTATGATGAGCCCAAAGAAGGTGACGAACTTAAGGGAGTCAACGAGAATAGCAAAGTATTTTACCATAAAGCGGGAACTGCACAAAGCGCTGATCAATTGATTTATGAGGACAAAGAAAACCCTATGTTTAGCTGGAATATGGGCACTACTGAAGATGAGAAGTATTTGATCTTAAGTGGTCATAATCCATCGGCAAGAGGAAATTCACTTTATTTTAAAGAAGCTGACGATCCAAAATCTGAATTTATTGCTATTCAAGAAGACTTTGAGCATAATACCTGGGTATTGGATAATGAAGGAGAAGATATTTTTATTATGACCAATAAAGACGCTCCAAGAAATAGAGTTTACAAAATCAATGCCAATGACCCTAGTGAGACTAGGGAAGTGATTCCTCAAACTACTGACGTATTAAACAATGTAGGTATGGCAGGTGGTAAACTATTGGTGAGCTATATGCACGATGCCAGTTCAAAAGCCTATGTTTATAATTTAGACGGAAGCCTTGAACATCAAATTAAATTACCTGCCATTGGTAGCATTAGTGGATTTAGCGGAGATAAAGAAAGTAATACCGCATTCTATTCATTTACTTCTTTCACTTATCCTAGTATGACTTTCAAATACGACATCAAGAATAATAAAACCGAAGTTTTTAGAAAATCTGGTATCGATATCGATATTGACCAATTTGAAACGAAACAAGTATTTTATACCAGTAAAGATGGAACCAAAGTTCCTATGTTTATCGTTCATAAAAAGGGATTAGTATTAAATGGAACCAACCCTACTCTCCTTTATGGATATGGTGGATTTAATGTTTCTCTGACTCCTTACTTTAGCATTAGCAATTTGGTATTATTAGAAAATGATGGTGTTTATGCTTTACCCAATATTAGAGGAGGGGGCGAATATGGAGAAGAGTGGCATCAAGGAGGAACTCAACTAAACAAACAAAATGTGTTTGATGACTTTATAGCTGCGGCCGAGTATTTGATAGATAATGGGTATACGAGTAGCGAGAAGTTGGCCATCAGAGGTGGTTCCAACGGTGGTTTACTCGTAGGTGCTTGTATGACTCAAAGACCAGAATTATTTAAAGTGGCTATTCCCCAAGTTGGAGTAATGGATATGTTGCGTTATCACAAATTTACTATCGGTTACTATTGGGTTCCTGATTACGGTAGCAGTGATGATAAAATCCAGTTCGAAAATTTAATTAAATACTCTCCTCTTCATAATCTTAAAGCTAGAACATGCTATCCTGCCACTATGATTACCACGGCAGACCATGATGACAGAGTAGTTCCTGCACATTCATTTAAGTTTGCAGCCGAATTACAAAGTAAGCAAAGTTGTGCCAACCCAACTGTTATCAGAATAGAAACCAAAGCTGGTCATGGCGCAGGTAAGTCAACAGAAAAAATAATAGAAGAAGCCACTGATATTTGGTCATTTATGTTTTATAATATGGGTGTAGAAGCTTATCCTGAGAAGTAGATTTGGAGAAGAATGTCGCATGACTAATCCTGTAGGATAACTCTATTGATTTGTTAAAAGCTATACACAAAAAGAGGTTGGGAAATTCCCAACCTCTTTTTTATTGATTGTAAGCAGTAGTGGATTTCATAATAATGCATTACCACCAAACTCTTTGAACTTTGATTAAAAAACCTATATCGGAATTATTTAACTATCGCACAATGATTTTTTCTATCCCAGAACCATGATTGGTCTCAATTTTCAGAAAACAGATTGCCTTTTTTTGCTCTAGAGGAATTATTTCTTCATAAAGTCCAGCTTGCTGACTACCCAGATTGTTTTCCCATATTATTTGACCTAATGAATTATAAAGCCTAATATTTACAGGCGAATCGTTTAATAATTCATAATTAAATCTTACATAACCTTGGGAGTTAGGGTTTGGAGAAACATTAGTTCTAATTTTCGAAACCATAGGGTTTTCATCAAAATCAGCTTCCTTCTCATCTAAAATTGTAAAGCTTTTCAATTCAGTTGATTTATATCCTCCTTCAGATAATCTACCTATTACTTTCCAATAATAAACACCTGGTGCTAAGTCGGGTTTCGAGAATGATGTTTTCGAAGCAAAATCAGTTCTGTAAACCAAAGTGGAAGGATGAGTTTCATTTGAATTAAATATAGCAATGGAATACTCATCAAAATCACCAAGCCATTTAAAATTATAGGGTTACCCATTTAAGTCTCGTGTAATTTAATCGAAGCGTAAGCAAT